>CALAJG010000025.1 GCA_937923375.1 uncultured Leucothrix sp. | reverse complement strand
TTGTCGAAGTGACCAATGTTACAAACGATCGCTTGATCTTTCATCTGAGCCATATGCTCATGAGTGATGATGTGGTAGTTACCCGTTGCAGAAACAAAAATATCTGCTTCAGATGCCATGTCATCCATCGTTACAACACGGAAGCCTTCCATTGCTGCTTGTAGTGCGCAGATTGGATCAACTTCAGTGACGTAAACCGTCGCGCCTAAGCCACGTAGTGATTGTGCAGAACCTTTACCAACATCACCATAGCCTGCAACTATTGCAATTTTACCCGCAATCATTACGTCAGTCGCGCGCTTGATAGAGTCAACTAGTGACTCACGGCAGCCGTACAAGTTATCAAACTTAGACTTAGTCACAGAGTCATTAACATTGATTGCTGGGAACGTAAGCTCGCCTGCTTCAGCCATCTTATAAAGACGGTGAACACCAGTCGTTGTCTCTTCTGTAACACCCTTCAAGTTAACACGCGTACGTGAGTACCAAGTTGGGTCAGTCTTCAGCTTCTCACGAATAGACGCATACATAATGGTCTCTTCTTCGCTGCCTGGGTTATCCAGTACAGAAAGATCGCTTTCAGCTTTAGTTCCTAACTCGATAAGGCCTGTTGCATCACCACCATCATCAAGGATCATGTTTGGTGTGCCGCCATCGTGCCAATCAAAGATACGGTGACAATAGTCCCAGTACTCTTCTAGCGTCTCGCCTTTATAGGCAAATACAGGAATGCCTGCTGCTGCGATGGCCGCTGCTGCATGGTCCTGAGTTGAATAAATGTTACAAGAAGCCCAACGGACCTCAGCACCTAAAGCAACTAATGTCTCAATCAGAACCGCTGTCTGAATAGTCATGTGCAAAGAACCCGCGATGCGAGCGCCTTCTAGTGGCTTGTTGGCATACTTGGTACGAAGAGAAACCAAGCCTGGCATTTCAGTTTCAGCAATGTTGATCTCCTTACGACCAAAATCTGCTTCACTCATATCGGCTACTAGGTAGTCTTCAAATTTTACATCTACTTGTGCGTTCATAGTTTGTTTCCAATGAATTGGCTAGCGTAGTTGGATCATGTAGTCCTTCCCAAGCCTGGCCCTGTTCATGTGCTTACTTACGCTTGCTCTTAACAGGGGTGCAACGCTACTTGGGAAATCTTTAAAAATAGATTAGTCTCAAATCAAACTGAAATTAGCTTCCGATTACGCAGAAGCTTTCAGTGCGTCGATTTTATCAGTCTTTTCCCAAGGAAGATCAATATCATCACGACCAAAGTGGCCATAGCTAGCAGTTTGGCGATAAATTGGTTGAATCAAGTCCAACATAGTGACGATGCCGTATGGGCGCAGGTCGAAGTTTTCTCTAACCAACGCTTCAATTTTAGAGTCCTCAATTGTGCCTGTACCAAACGTGTCGATAGAAATCGACGTAGGTTCGGCAACACCAATTGCGTAAGACACTTGAATCTCACAGCGTTCAGCAAGGCCAGCAGCTACAATGTTCTTAGCAACATAACGACCAGCGTATGCCGCAGAACGGTCAACCTTAGAAGGATCTTTTCCAGAGAATGCACCGCCACCGTGACGTGCCATACCGCCGTAAGTGTCAACAATAATCTTTCGGCCGGTTAAACCACAGTCGCCGACTGGCCCACCGATGATGAACTGGCCTGTTGGATTGATATGATATTTGGTATCAGCGTTTAGCCAATTAGCAGGAAGCTCTTTCTTGATGACTTCTTCCATGATCGCTTCTTGAAGGTCCGCTAGGCTGATGTCTGGATCATGCTGAGTGGATAGCACGACTGCATCAATAGAAACAGGCTTATTATCAACATAACGGAAAGTAACTTGGCTCTTAGCGTCAGGACGTAACCAAGGTAAAGCGCCTGATTTCATCAAGTCTGCTTGGCGTTTTACTAAACGGTGTGAATAAGTTAGGGGAGCAGGCATTAAGACGTCGGTTTCATTACTTGCGTAGCCAAACATTAGGCCTTGATCACCAGCGCCTTGTGATTCTTTGTCGCCACGATCTACACCCATTGCGATATCTGGTGATTGTTGGCCAATAGCATTGATTACGGCGCAGGTGTTACCGTCAAATCCTACATCTGAGCTTTTGTAGCCGATATCGGTAACAACATCACGAACAATAGTCTCAATATCAACGTATGCGGAGGTCGTTACCTCACCAGCTAAAACGACCATGCCTGTTTTAACCATAGTTTCGCAGGCAACACGTGCGTTTTTGTCTTTTTCTAATATAGCGTCTAAAACAGCGTCAGAAACCTGATCGGCCATTTTGTCTGGATGTCCTGCTGATACCGATTCAGATGTGAATAAGTAGTTCCCAGCCATAAAAATCTCCTTAAATATGACTGAGCGCCGTTGCAATTTTGAATAACCTACTGAGCCTAGCCGACGATCCGGTTGCAACGCTCCTCAGGGGTTATGTGTGCTTAATATAAAATCAGTGGGCGATGATATCTTGTTTAGAATAAAAAATCACTGGGTTAATGCAATTTTTTTAACGGAGGTGTAAATTCACCTATAAATTAATCAGATAAAGTAAGAGGGGTTAAATGCCGATTCCAAGCCTTGACAATAAATTTCACTTAAGATCTATGTCATTGAATTATGACTAATATCTCCAAGAGAACGAGGTGATGATAATATGTACACCGTAGTCATTACGGGCGCAACTAAGGGTATAGGTCGTTCACTCTCTATTGCCTATGCATCTCAGTGTGTTCAACTGGTTTTGATAGCGCGCGATGAGCAGCTGCTCAAAGCGCTATCTGAAGAATGCAGGGTTAAAGGAGCGAAAGCCCAGTATTATTTGCTTGATTTGAGTAATACTGAGGAAGCCATAAGAGCTTCATCTGAAATTGCTGAAGAATATGACGTGGATTTATTGATTTCTAATGCTGGAATAACTGGCATAGCCGATGAAGGTGAAGTTGAGCCCTGGACTCAAATAGAATCGATCTTAAGCCTGAACTGTACTGGAGCGATAGCAATTACCCATTCCATTTTGATTGATATGCAAAATAGGGAAGCAGGGCATGTTGCCTATATAAGTTCAATCGCGGCTTATCATGGTATGCCGCTTACACCAGCATATTGCGCAAGTAAATCGGCTATTAAGGCTTATGCAGAAGCAATTAGGGGAGGGCTAGCATCCAAGTCTGTGATGATTACTTTGGTGACACCGGGTTTTGTTGAAACTGATATGAGTGATCAATTTCCCAGTAAAAAACCTTTTATGGTAAGTTCTGATGAAGCGGCAAGAATAATAAAAAAAGGTCTCGATAGAAAGAAGCGAATAATCTCATTTCCACTAACGCTCACTATTGGCATGAAATGTCTGGTGTTTTTACCGGCATTTGTGTCCGACTTAATCCTTTCTAAATTAAAGTACTAAAGTTAATGGCGCAAACTGAATTTTTTCTCACTGTCTCAATATTGCTGATGGCTTGTTTCACTTCGATATTATGTGCAGAGTCCTTCTTTAGACCTTTTAAATTGAAGCAACCCAAGATTAATTGGATCAGGTTGATAGTCGTTTTCGGTCTAGTGCTTTGTATATTTTCTATAATCCTGTTGGTCTCTCAGCGGCCAATGTTCAGCTACTCGCTCTGCATGTTGTTAGTCCTAATTGTGATGGTGATTAATAACGTTAAGTTTAAAACGCTTCGAGAGCCTTTAGTTTTTTCTGATTTCTTTTTGTATCTTCAAGCGATTCAACACCCCAGGCTTTATTTTCCTTTTCTGGGCGTATTGCCAATCATTTTGGTGGTTTTTATAAGTGTGTTACTCATATTTGGGTTCATATTCGAAAAGCCAGTGATTGACTATTTCTCTCTCGAATCTTTATTCCTACTCGTCCTTGCTTTTTCAGGAATAGTATTGGTAAAAAAAGCTTGCCTATCTGTCAGCATTGAAGGAGAGCCTGAAACTGATTGTCGACACTATGGTGTTTTGTCAGTTTTATTCATCTACTCAATACAGGCAAAATTAGCGAATGCCTCATTTCAAGAATATTTACTTGACTCATCTCCTCTAAAGAAACCAGATATCAAAAATATTGCTGACTTACCTGATGTAATTATTGTTCAAAGTGAGTCATTTTTTGATGCCAGGAATATGGATAAAAATATTCGCCAAGATGTATTGACCAATTATGACAGAGCATTGAGGTCAGCGAATGCACATGGGAAGTTAGAGGTCCCGGCTTGGGGAGCTAATACAATGCGGAGTGAATTCGCATTTCTAACAGGCTATACTGCTGCGCAATTAGGTTTAGCGAAATTCTATCCCTACCAGCAGCTTTCAACGTTTGAAATTCCTTCCCTGGTGGGGCATCTCAAAGCACTTGGTTATCACACTGTTTGCATCCATCCCAATGCGGCCAGTTTCTTTAAGCGAGACACTTTTTTTAAGAAAATTGGCTTTGATCGATTTATAGATGAAGATCAGTTTCAGGAGGCAATCAAAGTAGGCCCCTATATTGCTGATTCGGAAGTTACCAAAAAAATTAAGGAAGCATTGCAGCTGACAGATGGGCCGTGCTTTATTTTTGCGATAACCATGGAAAACCATGGGCCGTTGCATCTAGAAAAAACCAGCAATGATGCTTGGAAAAAATACTTTAATACAAAACCTCAACAGGGCCTTGAAGATTTAACGGTTTACCTAAAGCATCTAAAAAATGCCGACCTTATGATTCATCAACTTCTATCCTTTTTCCATGATGAAAAGAAGACTATCGTTGGGTTTTATGGAGATCATGTGCCAGCGATATCTAAAATATTTTCTTTTTTGGACTATGAGGATCCACGCTCCAATTATTTTTTATGGGATAATTTTGGGGTTCCCTTAGATGGTACTGAGAAGTGCACTGATTCAAAAAGTATTAAAATCGAAACTCTGGCAGCCCATGTTTTAAATCTAATTAATTCAGATTGACCCAAACTGAATCAAGCGATGGATATCCTTCCATGAAATAAGCGACTTATTGGCATCTTTAAAAACCTTTATTTGAGTTTTAGTAGGCCATGAATCGTATTGTGAACTGCTGTGTACAGTTTTTTTGAGAGTTTGTATGTCTTCTTGGGTATCAAGGTATTGAAAAATTAACTCGGTACCAGCCTCAAATAGTTTTAGATTGAGAGAAAATACAGAATCATTTTCTTCGATGATCACTTCAGATTGAGCAATAATTGCACCCGTATCAAAGTTTTGATCTAAGTGATGGAGTGTTGCCCCACTGGTGGTATTATTTTCCAGTAAGGAATAAAAAGATGGGTCGACTCCCTTGAGGGCTGGAAGCAATGAGGGATGCATATTTACAGATGCATATTTAGGAATTTCGTATATTACCGGGTGAACTAATTGATTAAAATGGGCACATAACAATATGTCGGGATTTAATTCCTTTAGTGTTGATTGCATTGAGTGTGAGTTAATATTGCTTGTTTTGAAGTTTGGAATATTATTCTGACTACACAGGTATTCTATTGAAGGATATTTTAACCATTTAGAACATATCGTCGAAGCTTGAGTGACTAACCAAAGGTAAATCGAATAACGCCAGCCACTGGATCTTATTCTTTTTATATCTGAAATAAATTTATTTTCAGTTATCCTTAAGTTTCTGCTAGATGAAACTACCGCGGTAACTTCAAGCGTTGATGATTTAAGAAGTTTGCCAAGTACTAGGCTTGAGTAAATACTTCCATAAGTGCAGAATACGATTTTTCTAGGGTTACAAATATCGGGCAATATGCTCAGATCTCTTCGAGCGCGCTAGCTAAGCAATCGATAGTAAAATCAATCTGATTCTCTGTGTGCTCGCTACTCATAAAGAACCTCAATCTTGCAGCTTTATCCTCAACTGCAGGTCGGAGGATAGGTTGTACATTGATTCCTCTTTCAAATAACTTATTTGAGAGTACGACGGCATTTTTTGAGCTTCCTGCCATTGCTGGTATTACTGAAAATCCCGCACTTTTTCCTGTGTCTATTCCAGCTTCTTGTGCTTTTCTGAGAAAATAATGCCCTCTTTCCTTTAGCAAGGTGACTCGTGATGGTTCATTTTGCATTACTTCAATGGCGCTGATAGCAGCAGCTGCCAAGCATGGAGATATACCAACACTGTACAGAAATCCCGGTGCATAATGACGTAAATGCTTTATTAATGCAGACTCGCCAGCAATATAGCCCCCACAACTTGCGAAGCTTTTACTAAGTGTTCCCATCCAGATATCAATATCATGAGGGTTAATTTCGCAGTGTTCGCTAATTCCTTTACCTTGGCTACCAAGCACACCAATAGAATGAGCCTCATCCACCATCAAAAATGCTTTGAAAGCTTTTTTGATGGTAATAAATTTCTGCAAGTCAGGTATGTCACCGTCCATGCTGTAGAGGCCTTCAATCACAATCAGCACGCGCTCGAAATCTTTGCGTTGACGACCCAGAATATCTTCGAGGTGTTCCCAGTCGTTATGTTTGAAGGACAACCGGGTTGCTCCAGAAAGTTGAGTGCCTTGGAGTATGCTATTGTGCGCTAACGCATCATGCAATATCAAATCTTTAGGGCCAAACAGGTATCCAATTGTGGACACATTTGTTGCGTGACCGCTAACAAAAACAAGCGCGTCATCCGCACTATAAAGCTCGGCAATTTTCTTCTCTAATTGTTGCTGAACCTCACGTTCACCAGATACCATTCTGCTCGCAGAAACGGTAGTTCCATATTGATCAATCGCATTTTTTGCTGCGTTAGTCACATCGGGATGACCACCTAAACCAAGATAGTTATAGCTGGAGAAATTAATAAACTCTTGACCATTAATTAGGCTAACTGCTCCGGCTATTCCATCGTGTTTTTTGAAAAACGGGCTTGAGACTCCAAGGGATTTTCCACCTAGCTCAATGTATTGAATTTCTTTATATCCGTCGAATTGATCAAACCTGCATAGTTTGTCATTAAACTTTCGCCCGAATAGCCCCCGCACAGTGGAGTTTGGAGGGAGTGTTTCTTGCTTTTGTTTTTTTTGGTCATGAGCATCCAGAGCTTTATTTAAAAGCCGTTCTTTTGCTGACTGGCTAAGACTTGGTAGCTTACTCATGATGATTCTACTTTTAAGTGCCCAATCTGTTCGCTTGATAGGGATGTTCCATGTTTAGTTGCCAACCCTACAATTTCATCATTGTCAGTATCACTGTTAGAATTGGTGCTGTCACTAAGTTTTGATTGAACCTTCTCTGAGATTTTATTGATGCTTGCGCCCTCAGTCAAACTCATGAGGGGGAGCTTAGTATTAAACCGTTCTTCAATTGCTAGTAATAGCTCCATGCCCATTAGCGAGTCCATGCCTAAATCATAGATCGAGCAGTTGTTGTCGATCTTTTCAATGGGTAACCGCAGGATTTGAGAAATCTCACGAGTTAAAATGTCTGAAATTAATTTTTGCACTTCATGGCTGGGTAAGTCTTTTATGGTAGCAAAAAAATCATCGCTATCGTCATCGCTACCAAACCTTGATAACCAATTATTCTGCTGCTCATATTTTAATGCTTTTGCACTTGGCATTGTTCGTTTAATTGACTTCCAATCAAAGTTTATGAACGCAGCATCAGGATTTTTGCTGAGCATTAGTTGTTCTAACTCATTAAGGGCTTGTTCGGATGTGAGGGCTGCTCCCCCAAATCTGGAGATTAAAGCATGTCGAGTTTCCTCATTTCTTGCTAAAAAACCAACATCAGAAATAGCCCCCCATGCTGCACATGTTGATTTCAATCCAAGCGTTTTCCGATATTTTGAGAGAGATTCTAACATGTAATTAGCCGCTACATAGTTAGCCTGTCCCGGATTACCAAATAATGTTGTAGCGGAAGAGTAGAGTACAAAAAAATCAGGATCATGGCCAAGGCTTAATTCATGTAAATTCCATGCCCCTTTTGCTTTTGAGGCTAGTACGGAATTGATGCGATCGGCCGATAAATTCCTAATTAATGCATCATCAAACACAGATGCAGCATGAATAATTCCACCTAGACGAAGTTTTGTGTTTTGGATTTGTTTAAAAATACCGGAAAGCGCTTTAGCACTGCTAACATCGCATGGAGGGGCATTAACAGTTACTCCAGCAACCTCAAAGTCCCTGATAACACTTTTGGTTGATTCAGTGGTTGCTCCATTCCTTCCAAGCAGGTAGAGGTGCTTCGCGCCTTTTTCAACTAACCATTTAGCGGTCTCAAGACCAAAGCCACTGAGACCACCAGTGACTAAATAGATAGCTTTTTTATCGAGCTTTAAAGCCTCTGGAGATCTGTCATCTTGCTCTACTGCTAGCGGCTCCGTCAGATTTATTATAACTTTACCTATTTGGCGGGACTGTTGCATAAATCGAAAAGCATCCTGAATTCGGTTAGCTCCAAAGACTCGGTGTGGTAGTGGATGTAACTGCCCATTTTCAAATAGCTGCATTAAATCTGTGAACAATTCTTTTGCAAGCGCAGGACGTTCAATCAGCAGTTGGTCGGCATCGATGCCGTAATAGGTGATGTTGTTGCGAAATGGCCTTAGACCAATTCTTGAGTTTTCATAGAAGTCACGCTTGCCAAGCTCAAGAAACCTACCAAAGGGTTTTAGAATAGAAAGGTTACGATTGACAGCCTCTCCATAGACTGAATTCAGAACCACATCTACGCCATCACCTTCGGTAAGCGCTAGAATATCGTCCGCAAAGGCCAAGCTTCGGGAGTCAAGAACATGGTCAGCCCCTATACTCTTTACAAATGCTCGTTTTTCAGGTGTTCCTGCCGCTGCAAAAATTTCCGCCCCAAGATGGCGGGCCAGTTGAATGGCTGCCAAACCGACTCCACCACTGGCTCCATGAATTAGTACCCTCTCACCCTTTCTAAGCTTTGCAAGTTCTATCAAGGCATAATAGACAGTGAAAAAAGCGGTTGGAACCGTTGCAGCCTCTTCAAAATTCCAGTTTTGAGGCTTATGGGCCGTCGCTGTCGTTTCTGTAATTACGCGATTAGAAAAGCATGCAGGTGCAAATCCCAAAACTGAGTCCCCAACCTTGAATTCATCGACTTCACTGCCGATTCGGGTAATCGTTCCCGCAACTTCCATTCCTAACGTCGGGCCAGCAAAACCGTTCTCTACTGCCTCATCAGACAATAAGCCCATAGCGTACATAACGTCACGGAAATTCAATCCAGACGCAATGGGCTTAATTTCAATTTCATTATCCCTCAGAGCTACTTCGTGCAATTCTTTCCAATATAGGTTTTTGAAGGCCCCCGGGATTTTGAAGTCTAGCATCGCTGGTAAACTTTTCTCAGAGTCTTTACCGGATCGAATTAGGCTTTCCATTCTGAGGACATAACGCGACCCTTGAGCAATAATCACCTCACTCTCATTATCATCATGGATAATCTCAGTGCTTAAATCGGCGATTATATCCGGTAGTTCTTCTTTTGAGGTTTGAATGTCAATTAGACGAGTATTGAGATCGGGGTACTCATTCATTATCACGCGGCCAAACCCCCAAAGAGGGGAGCTCATTGGAGCGAATTGTAGCGACCCTACTGATTCTTCTGCAACGGCTGCGCATTCTGTAATAACGATTAGCTGAGGCATGCTCTTTAATTGCTCTGTGGCAAGCAACAGAGGTTGTAGATTATTGATTGGTGCAGATAATTCTGACTCTCTAAAGCCTCCCAAGTATAAAATACGATCAAACTCGTCTGTGGAAAGTAGACGGAAATAGTCTTCACTAGATGAAGGATCTATAAGAAATTTATTTTCTGAAATTGACTCGAATTTCTCACTGAATGTCGCCGAAGTAAACACAACTGATGAAAGCGAGTCATGAAGTGAATCAGTATTGTTACCAGATAGAATTAGCCACTTTTCTTTGTTTGGGCTTTCCGAGGTAATGTTAGTTATTTGATGATTGTTTTGCGCCACCAATAAGAAAACACCTTCATCTGACACTGAGTCAGCTTCAACAAGAAAATCTGAGTTCAAGAAGTGGCAGTCTTCCAGGACTAACTGCCACTGAGAAGGCGTCATTAATCTTGATTGATGGTCGTTCCACCAGTCTGGGTCAGTACCAAAAGTTAGATCCGTGAATTTATCAGCAGAACGTTCGAGACATAGTAAGATACCATCTTTATTTATCAGCTGATTCAGCTTAGACAGACTCAGAGAAAGATCATTGGCTTTATGAAGAACGTGAGCGGCTAAGACAATGTCGAAAGGCCTATCAGATATTTTCTCTAAATCGTTTAAATCAACTAGTACGGCACTAGCCCAGTCATATTCTTCAGTGGCTCTGCTCACTCCGGATAGCCGGGTTTCAGATTGGCTGGCTATCACCAAGTCAATGTATGGGCTTTTTTTGGCGAAGGATAGAACTGAGGGACACAGTTGATCCGGGTAATCTGAAATAACTAAGAGATTACATCGTTGAGTAGGGGGGAATTGTTGTACTAAGCTCTCAATGCTTGAAATGACTAGGTCATTAAACAAGCGATAGCTCTGGCTAGACTCGAATAACTGCTCCAGCAAGCCACTGTTATCAGAGGAAATCGGATTATCGTCAGTCAATGTCCCAGTTAATATGCCTGGAAGCTTTTCACCACATTGAGTTAATATTTGTAGTTCAGGCAAGTATGCAGGAGCATTATGAATAATGTGCTGCCAGATTTCAGCAGGGGAAGAAATATCTTCAATTTTACTTAGAACCCCTGAACCACCGGTAACATCAAGCAGCTCACTTTCCTGAAGCATGACGATTAATCTATTTAGGAGAGGATGTTGCTGCTCAACAGTTATATTCTTAAGTTTGCTTAAATTGATTTTATAGTCAGGACAAAGTGTAAGAAGGGCCTGATGTGCATATCCTACGGCCATCATGTCTATCAAAAGACAGTATTCTTGAAAATGAGTAGTACGACCTAGAGGCTCCTCATTCAGGCTCAAATAGTCCCGAGCATGGTTGATAATCTTAGCAGTATCGAATTTGGGTGTTTTAGGTCGATGCAGTTGATGAGGAGAAAGTTTGGCCTGATAACAATATTGATTGATTGTGGTTGGTAGCGCTTTCTTAAATTGCACCTGACGAAACCGGCAATTTTCTATTATTGCAAGAACCTCATTTTTCTCATCCAGCAAGATAAAGTTAGCCACAACAGACCGCGGGCTTCTATTGATTATTTCAACTTTGACTTGTTTTACGTGATTGGCGCGTTTCTTGAGTAAATGTAAGGTGCCAATCTGAATCGGAATGAGCGCTTTATGCTCGCCAGAATCAATAGCTTCTTTACAGATATCAACTAATACCTGAAATCCAGAGTCAAGTAGGGAGGGATGTAGGAAATATTTTTCTATTTGGTTTGCAAGTTCCGTAGGGAGTATCAGAAAAGCCTGTGCGGCTTTGCTATATTTTTTCACACTGTCAATCGCTTGGAACTGAGGGCCGTAATCTAGTCCAACTTTGGTTGCTAGTGCATAGTGCTCAGAGGAGCTTACAATGACCGCATTTTCAGTTTTATACGAAGGAGAGGCAGTTGAGCTAGATTTCTTAAAGCTACGCCCAAGAATTCTACCGGTGGCATTTTGTGTCCAGCTCTCGTCACTCAGGCGATCTCTGCTAAGTATTTTGAAGCTTCCGTCATCTGGATCAAGGTGGAAACGCACCTTTTTCGCTTGATCAGGTTCAAATAGAATCGGGGTCGGAATTTCGATCATTTCTAGATGACATGTTTCCTCTTCTGTCCACAGGCTATTTGCTGCCAAGGCCATCTCTATGAAAGCTGCAGCAGGGAAAACAATGGCATCATCAACAACATGATCTGCCAGATAGGGTAGTAAAGCTATATCAATATCATTTTCCCAGATGATTTCACTTTCTTTTAAGCGATAGCCCAATAGTGGGTGAAGTCTCTTACGGTTAACTAGATCGTATCCTTCGGGGGTGAGGGGGTACCAGTGACGCTCTCGTTGCCACGGATATGCGGGCAACGAAGTGTGGCTACCTTCAAAAGGAAAGAGCTTAATGTGTTCAAAATTACAGCCACTCAGAAGAATTTTCATTGCGCTTTGTCTGAGGCGTGTTTCACTATCCTGCTTGCGTTTCAATGTTTCAAGTACTAACCCGCTATTGTCTGTTTGCTTCAGGCATTCATTTACATAGTTGCGTAAAATGGGATGGGGTCCAACTTCCACAAAAACATTGGTATTATCTTCTACGAGGTGATTTACTGCATCAGAAAATTGTACGGGTTGGCGGATGTTATTCCACCAATATTCAGCGTTGAGCTTGCTACCTTTTAAACGTTTTCCAGTAACACTGGAAATAAACGGAACCGTTTCTCTTCGCGGCTTTAGTCGTTCAAGTGACCTTAAAATATGGGGTTTAACAGTCTCCATATGAATACTGTGAAAAGCATAATCAAGATCTAGCAAATGATAAAATATGCTCTCTTTCTCCAGAACATCTTTGAGCTTTTCTAGATCCTTTAGGTCACCGGCAATTGTGGTTGATTTGGGGCTATTTTCACCCGCTAGTTCAAGAGATTTGAGTGCCTTATTTTCCTCCAGTAGGGTGAGTAGGGCGCATTTTCCTAATCCTACTGCTGCCATGCGTCCCATTCCACGTGTCAGGCTTTGGGCTTGACTGCGAAAGTGAATGACTTGTACTGCTTGCTCTAGTGATAGTGCACCAGAGCACCACGCTGCGGCAACTTCGCCAACACTATGCCCAACAACAGCAGACGGTTTAATACCATAAGAACTTAGGAAATTGACAATGCTAACTTGCAAGGCAAAAAGCAGAGGCTGTGCAACCTCAGTTCTTACTAAATTGGTTTCATCATCTGCTAGAAGGAGTTCCTCTTTGAGGTCGATGTTATCTGAGAGTTTTAGCAGTAATGATGCGACTTCATCAAAGGATGCTTTGAACGTTTCGTTAGTAGCATAAAGTGCTTGCCCCATGCCTTGCCATTGGCAACCATTTCCGGTGAAAACAAAAGCCATTTTACTTTTTGTAAGGCGTGTCCCTTTTGTGACGTTATTTGCTGAGCCCGTTTTAATCAAACTATCTAGATTGCTTATTATTTCTGGAACATCAGCTCCCGTGACTGATAGTGCACATTGGTGAACATTTTTTTTAAATTGCGTCGCAAATGCAATATTATAGTAATCTGAAGGATCTGATTCTATTCGTTTGGCATAACTAGCAGCGACATCAATCAGAGCTTGTTCTGTTTTAGCCGAAATAAATAGAGGAGGTATGGTTGCCTCGGAGTTACCCTGCTTATCATTGTTCTGAGGTTTATATTCTTCTATTAACACGTGAGCGTTAGCGCCTCCGAAACCAAAGGAATTGACGCCTGCGTAATGAGGTTTCTCCCGCGTTGGAAGTGGAGTTATTTCAGTGATGACTCGAAGATTGAGATCAGAGAAGTCGATGTTCTGATTTGGCTTTTTAAAATGCAATGAAGCCGGAATTGTTTTATTCTTTAGTGTGAGTACTGCTTTCAGTAAGCCTGCCATTCCTGAGGCTGTTTCCAGATGACCCAGATTGGTTTTTGCCGAGCCGATGAGTAATGGCTTATCTGATGAACGTTTTTTTCCGAAGCTGTTACCTAGTGCGGTTGCCTCTAATGGGTCTCCTACGGCTGTACCAGTTCCGTGTGCCTCAAGGTAGCTGATGTCATCCGGTGTAATGCCAGTGTCTTTGTAAACATGATCAAGTAGTGCGCCCTGTGTTTCCATGCCAGGAACAGTAATTCCCGATGTACTGCCATCACAGTTCACACCGCTATTAACTATAACGGCATGAATGTTGTCACCATCAGCAATCGCTTGTTCCAATGGCTTTAGCAGCAGCATCCCAGCTCCTTCTGCTCTAACATACCCATTCCCAGTGTCATCAAACGCCTTGCACCGCCCATCAGGAGATAGCATTGATGCCTTAGAAAAACCGACAAACGGAAATGGGTGCACTAGCATATTTATGCCACCAGTTAGTGCAGTTGAAGCCTCACCAGTCCATAGGGATTTACAAGCTTGGTGTATAGCCACTAACGAAGATGAACAGGCAGTATCAACAGAGATCGAAGGTCCCCTAAGATCAAATGTATATGAGATGCGGTTTGATGCGACGCTTGCCGTGTTGCCAGTCATTGTGTAGGCATCCAACGACGCTAGATCATCAGTACGTCGATGTGCGTAGTCGTTGCTTGCAATTCCAATGTAAACGGCACAATCAGATCCTTTTAGCGAGTCAGCTTTAATTGCGGCATCTTCAAAAGCTTCCCATGCGAGCTCAAGCAGCAGTCGCTGCTGTGGATCCATTTGCTCGGCTTCTCGCGGAGATATACCAAAAAATGAAGCGTCGAATAGATCGATATCATCTAAAACACCCGCTGCAAACGTGTAGGACTTCCCGGGTTCCTGTTTATTTGGATGAGAATAAAATTCAGTACCCCAGCGCTCATGA
Organism: uncultured Leucothrix sp.; assembly: GCA_937923375.1. Classification (GTDB taxonomy): domain Bacteria; phylum Pseudomonadota; class Gammaproteobacteria; order Thiotrichales; family Thiotrichaceae; genus Leucothrix. The sequence continues at coordinate 14,354 of CALAJG010000025.1, read as the reverse complement.
CTAACTTCGGTTACAACATCTTTACCATTGATTAAAACACTCCAGTAATCATCGGGTGTTTTGATTTTTCCGGGCAGTCGACACGACATACCGATAATTGCAATTTTTTTATCGTTTCCAATCAAAATAGTACCTACAGTTCATTACAACAGAGCGATTTATTGTTAGGTGGTGTCTATCGCATAGTTTAACTCAATTTATGATTTAAATTGTTATCTCATGCTGACCATGTCTCGATGAGTAGTCAGTTGAATGAAGTTACAGACGAAGGGGTGTTTTTGAGAAAGCTGAAGCTTGAGTTTATAGGTTATTATAGATATGAGCAATAATCAAAGTTAATTAACTATTGACTTAGGCCTAGCCAAAAGTTGGTTTTATCAAGGCTCTGAATAAGTTTCTCATTAAAGAAAGTTTGTGAATTATCAAAGAAGGGGGTTGAACATGTGAGGCTTCAACTGATTGGAAATATAATTTGTCAACTATCTGTTCTGGAGTTGTATAACTAAATGTTTCCCAGTCTATATATTTTGGGTATAAGATCAATGTTGCTGCTGTGAGCTCATCAACTGATAAAGATCTTTTCCTTCTATCGACCTTATAGAGGTCGTGAGTTAATCCCCAACCCGAATAAAAAGGTATTCCATAGCAGTGAACAGTAATATTCCTAAGCAGTGCTTCAAAGCCCACAAGTGATGTGAGTGTGTGTACCTCATTCGCAACTTCTAAGCAGGCTGAGATACTTTGATCTTCAATTACAATGTCGCAATATTTCAAGGCTAGTTCGGTAGGAATCCTCCCACTTCTGTTGGAGCTGACAACGTCTGGGTGGGGTTTGTAAACAATATAGGCATCATTATTTGAATCCCTTACTGCTTTGAGTAGATCTAAATTGGTTGTTAGGTCTACACAGCCCATTCTGATTGATTCATCATCAGCAACCTGCCCTGGTACTAGTATAACCTTCTTTCCTTTTTTAAGTGTTGACAGTTCATCATGTTCTTTTTGACGGTTATTATATTTACTAATACCAAGGGTAATTATTTTTTTCTTAAGCTTTTCAGCTCGCTCAAGAAGCGATGAGTCGAATGACCAATTGTTTAGAATTGCCTCAAGGTCAGATTCTGTTGACGGGTCAAAATAGATGCCCTTAGAGTCAATCACTAAAGAAGATGGAGGGGCGTAATTTGAGCCTAGGTTTACTGATCTTAAAAAGCCATCTTCTACACGATAAATTTTGGCTCCAGACTCTGTGGCCAAGTTTTTGGCCGTCTTTAGGTGGTTGTTAGACCATATCAGCAGTTTTACCTGAGAATCATAACCAAGGGTATTGCCTTTTTCAGAGGACTTTATAAAGCGGATGCTATCACTGCCTTGCAGATAGTAAGTAATGAATTTCTTTTTCCATGGCGTTAGTCCAATGCAAATGAACTTCCCCTTGTTAAGCTGGTAGTGCTGGTGCTGTCTTTTAACATGATCCAAAACATCTTCGATTTCGCAAGGTTTGTTGGTGACTGGGTGCAGATAGTGTGAATAAAGGATATATGCTGCAAAAAAAATTGAATAAATATCAGGTCTATGTTTCCTTCTTTTTAACAAGGATAGCGACTGCTTAAACCTGTCAGAAGTAAGCCCCCAACCAGCATAAAAGGGAGCGCCGAAGCAAATTACTTCCTTGCCGAGCAAAAGCGCCTCAAAGCCAGCTTGGGATGAAACAACATAGACTTTATGAACATTTGCCATTAGTACAAGAGGGTTGATGTTGGTGTCGATTAAGTGCACATTTTTTGGCAATATCCTGGGTAGCTCCAAGCATCCCTTCCTTCTTCCATTGATCACATCAGGATGACGCTTGACTAGGACGTCGGAATCTGGATTCTCTCTAAGTGCCTCGGAAAACATGTACTGAAAGGTATCATTGTTAGATAATGCATATGGAATCGACATGTCACCTGCTACCTGATCCAGAATCAAAACTGGATTTCTGAAATGACAGAAGTTTTCGAGTGGAGATAAAGAAGCATTATTGTACTTTGTGATATGATTATTTGTTATTTTTGATATATTGGCTTTAGCTCTTTTGTGTTGTTGGCTTGTAAGCTGTGTTGTTGAAATCAGTTTTTCTAGATCAGATGCTTTTGTAGCATCGTAATAGATGCCTTCTCTGTCAATAACTAATGACCATGAGGTTGCGCCCAGTCGCCCTTGGCTCATCGAATGGATAAACCCATCTTCCAAAGATATGAAAGGAAGACAATGTTTCTTAGCATAGGCAATTGCGGGTACAGTATTTGGTTTTCTCCCCCAGCCAATAACTGCGTCTACAGTGGTAGCGTTAAGACTGTTAGGTTTATAGATTACTTCTGGAATTCGCAAATGCCTTCGAAGTGTTTTATTTGTCGCTAAACCACGAGTGAATGCAGCATACCTAGTTGGTTTGTTGATAGAAATACAATCGCTCGATTCAAGCCTAGATAGTAGCTTTTTTTCTTTTGCCCAGGCATGTCTCGATGATCGTCTCATCTTAGTTGAAGCTATATGATACTGAATGTTTATAGCTTTGGCCGTATCAAAACCATAAGCTTCGATTGGTTTTGAAGCCCCAGTCTTTGAAAGATACGATAACCAAAGAAGCCCCGCGCTAGGTGGAGATTTTAGCGCCAGAACCAACGAATGCCAAACATCTAATGGTATCGTAACAACTCGAATCCCTGCGGATAGGTGTTTGATGCAAGCTGTCCAGTTTGAAAGCGTATATCGTGCGTCACCACCACTTATAATAATCCAGCTAACTGAAGGGTCTATTGGCCTGTTTTCATTAAGTACCTCTGCAGATGCAATCCAAATATCAGTTCTTGCGCCTATGTCACGTTGGCCCGAGATGCCTGTTGGATATCTGTTAAAGCGGCAAATAACTTCATGCTCATCGATTGAGCTGCCGTTTTCTGAATTAACCAATGAAGAGCTGTTACCTACTACAGCAATGGACTTCCCTTTCAAGAAATCTGATAATTGATCTCGCCAAATCTTCTGGTTGTTGTAAAAGTCTTTTAAGCTAAATGCATTTTTTTTATTGGTGTCAGATGGTTTATGAGTTGGTGACCATTCAATATTACGTGCTTCAGAAAGAATTGCTTCAATCCTAGATCTAGAGGTCTCCGTTATCTGTTGATTCAGAAAGCTATATAATTTTTTCAGTGATCTCTCAGATACAGCCCCTTCTATATCCCTTTGAAATCTAGCGTAGCAGATATGATGATTAGGTGGAGCTGCGGGTGAGGCAGCTTTTTGTAAATGCTCCAGTGTTTTGGGGTCATACAGACCTCGCTTGCGTCGGAACGACCCAATAAAGTAATGAAATCTGGCTGTAAGGCTCCTTGCCATCAGGCAAATGTATCAGCGTCTTCTAACAGATCCCCATTTGCGTCTTTTTCAGAAAGAATAGGTTGTTGCGAGTTATTCATTGGCCACTCTATATCAACAGTAGGATCATCCCAAGCCAAACTTCGTTCGAACTCTGGTGCGTAGTAGTCTGTGCACTTGTAGACGAATTCCGCCGTCTCGCTTGTTACATAGAAACCATGCGCGAAGCCTGGAGGAACCCAAAGCATGCGTCGGTTTGAATCGGATAGTTCATAGCCCACCCATTTGCCAAAGGTTGGGGATTTTTTACGCAAATCGACTGCAACATCGAAAACTGAACCATAAGTAACGCGAACTAGTTTGCCTTGAGGCTGTTTGATTTGATAGTGTAGCCCTCGAAGAATCCCCTTGGCTGACTTGCTATGGTTATCTTGAACAAATGTAACAGGCATTACTTCTTCATCGAATTTTTTTTGCTGCCAAGTTTCCATAAAAAATCCGCGTTTGTCACCGAAGATTTGTGGTTCAAGCATAAAGACATCAGGGATTGGTGTTTTGGTGAACTTCATAATAAATTGCTGCTGAACTATGGGTAGTTGATGATAGCTGATTAAAACAATCTCTGCCATCAATCTATGTTGATTAAGAATTCAGTTTTCTTTGCCAAAGGATGCATGTGCTCATGGAAGATGTATCGAACAAACTACATCAGGAGTTAGTTGCTTGATAAGTAAAGTCAAAAGCATTATGTTGCGGTTATTTAACCCAGATAATCAGTACTCAGTCTTAGCGAAAAATCGGCTGGCCGATCATGAGTTCAAATATGAAATCTGCGTGATTGCTAACGGTAATATTCCCACATTCCAGCTTAGCATTTTAGAGCCTTTGGTTAATCAGGCAGGGCAGCAGAAAGCAAATGTTCATCTGATTACAGAGTCGGCAATAAAAAAGAGAGGGGGGGTAGGCAGCTGGTTTGCTGCTTATTTGAAGGTCAATAACGTGACTCATGTTATTTTTTGTAGGTATAGCGGCATGTATTATCAAGAACTGCTGAGTCATTGTTCTTTGAATCGTGTTCCTACACTTTATTGCATTGATGATGATTTGCTAAATGTGCCGAGAGAGCTGGGTGAGGACAAATACTTGTTCCACAATTCCCCCGCCAGATTGGAGTCAGTTAAAAGCTTACTGAATCAGGTTGATTTAGTTTATTGTTCAAACTCCAGATTAAGAGACAAGCTTCATGAGAATGGCGTTTCTAGGCAGATAGAAATACTAAGGGTGTTCTCCGCTGGTAAAGTGCTCAAAGAGCCAGAACTGAGGCTTCCGGCTAAAATCGGTTATATGGGGTATGATCATGAGCATGATTTAAAGCTTGTTTTGCCCGCGCTTGTTTTGTTGCTTCAAAAGCACAGGCATTTATCGTTTGAATTGTTTGGTAAAATATCCAAGCCCCCAGAGCTTGACCAGTTTGGTGATCGGGTTCGGTGCATTCCATGCGAGTCGAATTATAGTGATTTCATGAGTCGCTTGGTTGGGCTGCAATGGGATATTGGTATCTGCCCGCTAGTAAATACTGCATTTAATAATGTTAAGAATAATAATAAATGGGTTGAGTATACTTCGGCTGGCATTGCAGTTGTCGCTTCTAAAAGTAATGTCTATGATGAGTGTTTTCGTGGAAACTGTGGCGTCTGGGCAAATCAAGATAAATGGTTTGAATCTCTGGAGAGTCTGATTTGTTGCAAAACTAAAAGGTATACTTTGGTTAGTAAGGCGCAAAAAAAACTTATGAAAGAATACACTCACTCTGAGCAAAGGGAGCAGCTATGCTTTCTTCTGGATTTATGCGTACATAAATGTTCACTAATAAATTCTAAACCTGTTTAAATTGTAAGTGGCGTTTACGGGAAGTGTGATCGAGATAAATACTAATTTAGATTGAGATTCTCGGGATTTGCAAACATAATTGCGAAGTTCGATGGTAGCTATTCCATCAAAAAAATACACAATACAAGCTAATCAGGAGTTAATAAATTAATGAAAGGGATAATTCTGGCGGGGGGGTCTGGTACAAGGCTATACCCTCTTACGCAAGTAGTTTCAAAACAGTTGTTGCCTGTTTATGACAAGCCCATGATTTTTTATCCTCTAAGTACTCTGATGCTTGCAGGGATAAGAGAAATATTAATTATCACGACTCCCCAAGATGTATCTCTTTTCCGACAATTATTAGGTGACGGTAGTAAGTGGGGAGTCAGCTTTAGCTATGTAGAGCAGCCTAGCCCAGATGGTCTTGCCCAAGCATTTGTTTTAGGTAAAGAATTTATTGGTAAAGATGAGTGCTCTTTAATTTTGGGCGATAACATTTTTTGGGGGCACGATTTAGGCAAACACTTAGAATCAGCTGCTAGTCTTAAGAGCGGCGCAAATGTTTTCGCTTATCACGTTAACGACCCCGAGCGATATGGTGTTGTGGAATTTGACCGTCATGGCAAAGCTATAAGCATAGAAGAGAAGCCATCTAAGCCTAAATCAAATTTTGCCATCACGGGTTTATACTTTTACGATAATCAAATCGTTGATATTGCTAGCGAAATTAAGCCCTCTGAGCGGGGCGAGCTAGAAATTACAGATGTGAACCGAGCGTATTTGGAGCAAGGTGCATTAACAGTGACAAACCTCGGGCGCGGTACTGCGTGGTTGGATACTGGTACTCATGAGTCTTTGCTTGAAGCTGGGCAATTTATTGAAACAGTAGAGCGCCGACAGGGGTTGAAAATCGCCTCTCCTGGTGAAATTGCATGGCGCGCTGGCTGGATAAATGATGAGGAATTGTTATCCATTGCCGGAGTTGTTAAGAAGAGCCAATATGGTCGCTATCTAAAGAGCTTGCTTGATTAAGTGAGTGAATTATTCAGATCAAAAATAATACTAACTGGTAAGGAAACTAGATGATTTTTTCAAAGTCGAGCGGCTTTTTTGGCACAAAAAGTAAATCTTCAAAGCGCTCCAATACTCATGTATTAAACGGCAGTGTCTCGACGCTAAGTAGCCAATTTAACCTACGTTTGGCAAATGAAATTGCTCTAACTAATGATCAGGCATCGTATGAACTATCCGCAACAGGTGGGGATCCTTATCTTATAATCGATCCGGAGGTTCCTCGAATTATTCAGGCTGGCTGGCACTGCGTTTATCTTCATATAAATAACACTGGGGCTATGCATACAGCTAAACTTTATGCCGATCTTGGTCAAGGTTACTCTGAAGATGAGGTTTACAGATTAATGTATAAGCCGGGTCAGCCAATGATGCAAATCGTCCATTTCCCTAGCCCTGTAAAAGTGCTTCGTTTCGATCCACAAGAATGTCCAGGTGAGCTTGAATTGGTAAGTTTTCAGCTGTCGCCTTTGAGTGAACAAAATGCTACTCAAATTATGTTAGGGGTGCTTGCTAAGTCTTCCCGTTTTATGTCGTTAGATGATGCTACCTTAAATGATCAATTGGTTGTCAAAGCAAATAAGCTTGATGCGACTTTTTCATCTGTGGTGTATCAAACTTATCTAAAGGAAGTATCCCCAGTACCTTTGTACGGAATGAGTGGGGCGAGCTATCAGGAGTGGATAGATTGGGTTGAGGTTAAGCAGTTGCATGGGGCTGACTTGATAGCTAACAACCTTTCTAAATGGACTTTAAAACCCAGAATTTCTATATTGCTACCGACCTATAATACAGATGAGAAGTATTTACGGGCTTGCATTGAATCGGTGATAAATCAATCTTATCCCAATTGGGAATTATGTATTTCTGATGACTGCTCCACACACGCCCATATCCGTACAGTTTTAGATGAATATGCTCAGGTAGACAAGCGTATTAAGATTGTTTATCGTTCAAAAAACGGTCATATTTCAAAGGCTAGTAACAGCGCACTTGATATCGCTGGTGGTGAGTATATTGCTCTATTGGATCATGATGATACTCTTGCTAAAGATGCCCTTTATCATGTGGTAGAAGCTCTAAACAAAACACCGGGAGCTTGTTTGCTTTACACTGATGAAGATTGGACCGACTCCCAAGGTAATCGTATACGCCCTCACTTCAAAAGCGACTGGAATCGTGACCTTTTATATTCCCATAACTACATCACTCATTTGTGCATCTATAGGCAAGATATTGTGCGCTCGGTCGGCGGGTTTAGAGAGGGCGTAGAAGGTAGTCAAGATTATGATTTGTTATTGAGATGTATTGGGGTTTGTGAGGACGATAACGTAATTCACATTCCACGAGTATTATACCACTGGAGAGCCATAGAAGGGTCGACGGCACTGTCTGCAGGCGAAAAAAGTTATTCAGTTGATGCTGGCCTGGTTTCTTTGAGAAAACATTTTGAGGAGTACTATCCAAATTTAGCGGAGGTTTCCTGCTCGGATCTGCCAAACATCTATAAAGTGCAGTGGAAAATACCCACACCTCAACCATTGGTGAGCTTATTAATGCCTACACGTGACCAGAAAGAGGTCACTGAAACGGCGGTGCGCAGTATTTTGAATTTGACCTCATACTCTAATTTTGAATTGTTAATTATCGATAATGGTAGTGAGAAGAAGGAAACCCTGGAGTTTTTCGAAATAATTCAGAAAGAAGATAAGCGTGTAAAAGTGCTTAGATATGACGAGCCATTTAATTACCCTGCAATTAATAATTTTGGGTTTGAGCACTCTAGTGGCGAAGTTATAGGCTTAATTAACAATGATGTTGAAGTCATCACGCCCGACTGGCTCACTGAAATGGTTAGTAATGCTCTTAGGCCAGATATTGGTTGTGTTGGAGCCAAGTTATACTATGAAAATGATACAATTCAACATGCTGGTGTGATACTCGGTATTGGGGGGGTTGCAGGACATTCTCATCGCAGTTGTCCTCGACATGAGTCTGGATATGTGGCAAGGCTATTGGTAAGGCAAAATTTATCTGCTGTTACAGCTGCATGCTTGTTAGTGAGGCGCAGTATCTATCAAGAAGTTGAAGGCCTTGATCAGGAAAATTTAGAGGTTGCATTTAATGACGTTGACTTCTGCCTTAAGGTTAGGGCTAAAGGTTACAGAAATCTCTGGACTCCATTTGCAGAACTTTATCATTATGAGTCTATTAGTCGGGGTTATGAAAACACACCAGAGAAAATTAAAAGATTTGAACGAGAAACCGATTTTATGAAGAACAAGTGGAGTGTAGAGCTGAGAAAAGATCCCTACTACAATCCTAATCTGACAATGATTCGCGAAGATTTTTCATTAGATGCTGAAGTATAGCTGTCTGCTATATATTTCTATGTAAGATTTTAGGTGTTTGACTTTGTAAAGGTGTTTGATGAGTAAGTCTTTGATAAATAAGGGTGTGGTAACCATAGGTGACCGAAGTACTGTCAATGCGTCTCGAGTGGTTGTTGTTGGCCCCGCTCGTGGGGGGACTTCATTGGTTGCGGGGGTTCTTCACCACTTAGGTGTTTTTATGGGTGACTTGGCTGCAGGGCCAACGTTCGAAGATCCCAAAATATCCCATTGTTTTGAATCTTTAAACAAAGAATCTGCGAAAAAACTAATCCAGGAATACTCGGCTTGCCACACTGTTTGGGCATGGAAAAGGCCGTCATCTATTAATTATCTTGGCTTAGTTGATGAGCTATTTGAAAAGCCAATGTATATTTTCATATTTAAGGATGTCTTATCAATCTCTCAAAGAAATGCCATCTCTATGTTGGAAGATGTTAGTACTGGTATTAAGTTAGCTCACAATGAATATGGTAAATCTATCGACTTCATTGCTGAAAACGAATGTTATGCTTTGCTTGTGTCTTATGAAAAAGCGCTTGCATATCCTTCAGCTTATGTCGATCAGGTTATTGATTTTTGTAATTTAAAAGTTACTGTGAGCCAGAGAAATGATGCGATTTCTTTTATAACACCTAATCCGGAAGAGTACCTTGATGAATCGAGAATAACCAAAACGAAAGGACGTTTAGATTTTTTATCTAAAGATAAAGTTATTTTTGGGTGGGCTACTTTCGCCCATCCATCTAAGAGTGAAGTGGTATCTGTAAATATATATTTAAATAACGATAAAATTGCAACTGTAAAAGCAAATGTATTTAGAGATGATGTAAATAAAAAAATAGGAAGAAGTTGTTGCTTTGAATACCGTTTGCCTCATAATTTGGATATTAAACAAGGTGATATGATAAGAGCTAGGGCAGTGGGCGAGTTTGGTGACTTAAAGAATTCTCCCCTAGTTGTTACTGAAAAGGAATTTTAAGTAGTAAATGGATTGTAATTAATCGCGCTTGTTAATGTGCCTTGTCTAATACAGTGATTTAACATTAGGGTTTATCTCATGAGTTTCAATTTTTTGGAGAAGATATGGCATCTTACGCATTAGAAGGCTTAGTAACGGATCAAAATTTTGACGAAGGGGCTTACCTCTTGGCAAACCCAGACGTTTCTAATGCAGTGAGATCCGGTGAAGTAGAGTCTGGATTGGTTCATTTTCAGCTTTTGGGTAGGCATGAGGAAAGAAGAATGAGATTTCCGACCTCATTAATTTCAGAGGCTAAAAAGCGGAAACTCAGTGACATTAAATCTATACTAAGGGCGGATCTGAAAAGTGTTGAAACTGATTCTTGTTACGACTTCTTAAGTGAAAGTTTACGGACTCAATTTAATATCATTGACACTGACTCTGTCAGTAGTAACGGATACGATCAGTACGCAATGAAGTTGATCGAAGATAATAAAGATGGGTTCGTTCTAGATTGTGGGGCTGGGAAGAGACCTGTATATTTTGACAATGTAATAAACTTTGAAATAGCGGACTACGATTCAACAGATGTCCGTGGTGTGGGTGAGGTTTTACCGTTTATTGATGACTCTTTCGATGCAGTGCTATCTCTTGCTGTATTAGAGCATGTGAAAGACCCTTTTTTGTGCGCTAGGGAAATTGCCAGAGTGCTCAAGCCTGGGGGAAGCCTTATGTGTTGCGTCCCCTTTCTACAGCCAGTTCATGGATATCCTCATCACTATTACAATATGACGAGCCAAGGCCTTCAAAACTTGTTTTCTGACTATCTTGATATAAATGAGGTGAAGGTATACGAGAGTATATCGCCAATTTGGTCTCTGACTTGGATTCTCCAAAGTTGGGTGGCCGGTTTGAAAGGGCAGGCCAAGGACGACTTTATGCAGATGAAAGTATCTGACTTTATGGGCAGCCCTGGAAAATATCTTGAGGAGGCATTTGTCAAAGAGCTGTCAACTGAAAAAAATCTGGAGCTAGCTAGCGCAACAGTGCTTTTTGCGCGTAAACCGATCAAAGAATAATTAAATGCCTTGATTTTTTTATTTGGGTGAAAAACTAGATCATAATTAGTGGTTAAAATGCAATCAGTTTTAATTGCAAAGAATCTCATGATCAAACAGTTACTCATTCTTTTCTGCATGATTTTAGTAAACTTGACAGCTCAATCCACCTCTGCGCAGCCATATCTCTTGTCATAATTTCGCATTTGCAGGCTTCTAGCCTTTTACGGAAGGGGATAATTTACTTACAACTGTTTTGAAAGATAGCATCGACTTTGATAGCATCATTGGGCTAAAGATAGTAACGAACGGACAGTATTTATAGCTAATCATGCTGGGTAAGAGAGGGAGTTGCTGGCTATGTTTTCTCTAGCTCATAGTGAGTAGCTATAGATGTTTTTTAAATATTTGAAGAGAATTCGGTTATGCAAACTTATTTGGTTTTGAAGTCACTTTTGTTGCTTTTTGCTTTTACTTTTACCAACACCGCTTTCTCTGACAAAATTTACATCGACGATGATTTTAAAGTAATTGGCCACTTAGGTTATGACTATGCTCCTTCGGTAATGCTGGAAAATAATAAATTCAAAATGTATTGGTGTGGGGAGAGCTTAGGTGATCAGATTTTTTATTCGGAATCTGATACATATTGGAAATCATGGAGTAAACCACGTCCGGTATTTCGACCAGGTAAAACTTTTAGTAAGAATAAAGCTTTTGATGACTTTCACGTGTGTGATCCCTCGGTCGTAAGAGCGCGTGGAAAGTATTATCTTTATTATGGTGCGCTTCCCAGTGTAAGCGCAGAAGATAGGTGTGAAACTAAAATTGGTGTAGCTGAGAGTTTGGATGGCCAGAATTGGGTGCGCATTAACTCAGGTTTACCGATAGTCAAACCTGCCCGAAAATGCCCTAGCAGCCAATATGGTGCTGGCCAGCCAAGTGTAGTGTATCTAGATGGATATTTCTATATGATTTACACTGATACTTCTGGCTTCGCATCCAAAAAAAGTAACGGTGCTGGCTTGTACATGATTAGATCTAAAAGCCCAACCTTTGTGAACAGAGAGATAAGAGCTCCGAAAGGTTGGGTTTCTGCAAGTAAAGGTAATGGTATTAGAGTTACCGACTACAACCTCATAGCTGGATTCTCAGTGGACATGATGTACTCGGACCTAATTGATAGTTTTGTTATAGCCGTGAATACAAACCCTAATCACACAACACTGATATTTGTAGATAAAAATTTATCAAAAAGTCGACCAGACATGAAAATTAATGGTACGTGGAGAGATGGGCCTGGTTTAATACGGAAACCAAATGGTCATGCATTACCTGCAGCGAGTTGCGATATTATCCCAGTGTCTTTAGTAAGAGCGAGGGGCGGGAAATCCCCCAGCACTTGGGATCTCTATTTGACTGATGCTGAGATCGAGTTGAGCAGACCTAGTTGCTCAACAGATCAGCTACAGCGTGCTTACTCAGGTTTCTTGATTACGAGCCAAGAAAGGCCTTTAGCCTATGTAACTTCGAAGGGCCGTATTCAGTTAGAGACTAGAGCCCCACTTCATAATTCAAATTATTCTTTTGCATATGTCGATCCTGAGACATACGACCGTTTTACATACTTGGGTGATATTAACACTTCTCAAAAGGCTATATCCGGTCGGGGTCTACCTAGTGCCTTTGTAACTTCAAAAGGATATAGAATACAGTACAGTTGTGGGGGGGTGATCAGCAGGAATAAGTCTAAGGCCTTGGCTGTTTCGTCAGCACAGTATCATAAATATCCCCTTGGCGGTGAAATTTTTTGTCACGACTCATGACAAGATTCACCTACTTATTTCATATGTTCTATTCATAAAGGTAGTAGTTAGTACCTTTGATTCGGCATTTTACATTTTTATCATTTGATATTTTTTTATCAAGATTATGTCGGAATCCGACATAACCACCTCTTGGGGCGTTTATTTGTTTGAAAATCGGTCTATAGACAGTAGTTTGAGTTGTAGCTATAACCTCATTGTCAATAACTATTTCTATTGCTAAGGGGGTGTTGCAGCCTCTTTGAAAACACCAACCAGACACCAAACTTCCAAGAGAATCTTCTACGCAGCTATATGTTGACCAATCATGACTAGGCTGATTTCTCTGTTCGTTTAATTTTACGGCGCGATTGTAAAGAAGTATATCTTTAGTGTTCATCTCTTTTATTAAACAGCAAGTTTCTTGTGGTATATCGTATCGTTTAACTTCTTTCGATCGAACACTTTTGTTCAAGTGTAAGGCTTTAAGGTTAATGCCTTTGCTTACTTCTAATTGTTGAAGCGAATTTGTATAGTCTTCAGTGATACCGATAAATCCTATTGCGTGCAACGGATAGCCGAGTAACATCTTGTGTTGAATGTTTCTAAACCTGTCCTCCTGGCAAAACTGTTCTAGGGATTTTGAATACCCCTGTTTTCTCTTCATATGTTTGTAGTGAGAAACTACACGTCCCACAGGGTCTCGTAGAAATGTAAAGATATTTTCTGGAAGGACGATATTAGCAAGTGCACCAATTTCTACATGACCACATATAAGTGACTTTTCTTTGTGAGCTATCTCGCTATCAACAAGTGAAAATATATCTTTTAACTGGTATTTATTCTCTTTTATTACTGGATGCGTAATATCAGATATAGGACCATAGTCGTAATACGTATTACCACTGCTTATGTATTGCTCGAATGCCTTTCTAAAGCTTGTGCCACCAGTCTTCGGAATATGTACATAAAAAAATGTGTCGCTTAACAATATTAGAAACCTATTACGGAGTCCTCTGTACCAAAAAATATGATCTTGGAGGAGTATTTAGTGAGGTGCTGATATGATGGAACAAGGCTGCAGAATTTAGCAAATGTGAAATTCGTTGTAAATAATATCTTTGAGATGGCTTTTTAAACTTTAACTCCCCGCCGATAGCAGTGTGACTTGAGATGTTTGTCTTGAGCTATAGGGTTAAGGTGCCAGGATACTTCATCCTGCGGAGTGAAGAGGAACTCTTGCCCCATGAGATTCTTTATCGCAGTGAGTTTGTTTTCATAAACAGGAGTTATTAACTCTTGCAACCAAGAGAAACCCCACACCACATAGTAGAAAGTCTGTAAGAGGTTTTATTGAGCAAGCTTGAGCCAGCAGTTAAGAGTAAGTAGCAAATCTCCACAAAAATTATTCTGCCCCTGCTTTATGGATATTAGAGTGATCTAAGTTCATACCGCCATACTTTTTCATCTCTGAATGATCCGTCCCCGCTTTTGCACCAGCACCTTTCTTCATGTTCGAATGATCCATTTTCAAAATATCTCTTACCACAAACTCAACCTCCAACTCACCAGCTTTCTCAAATACTAAGGTTACTTTACGGCGCTCCTTTGGTTTGAGCTGCTCTGCCAGTGTAATAAACATCAGATGATAAGAGCCAGGTTTTAGTTCAACAGTTTCACCCGCAGGAATCATTAAACCATCTTCTAATTCAGCCATCTTCATAACGCCATCTTCCATAGACATCTCATGAATTTCGAATGCTTCAGAAAATGTGGTTTCCCCTGATACGAGGGTGTCATCTTCTGAACCATTATTGATGATTGTCATGAAACC
>CALAJG010000024.1 GCA_937923375.1 uncultured Leucothrix sp. | reverse complement strand
AATGATTCCTGAGACTTCACGCCCTGTACCCTCAACCGTTGCAGAGCATAGCCCATGACCTCCTCAGCTGAGCCATACATTGGTGAGGAGTCAACCATGCCGCCACCTAAGTCAAAAAAGGTTTTTAAAACTTCGGTACGTGCGTTGCGCGCTTCGATATTGCTACCGACATTAAACGTTATCCAAGTGCCCATGCCGATCACCGGAAGCGCCTCGCCGCTGTCAGGAATTCTCTTAGTGATAAGAGCTTTATCGGATGCTGCAAGTAGGCTGTTTGGAAGTAACGTTAGCAGTGCAGGTGTTGCGAGTGACTGTAAAAAACGGCGCCGCGCTGGCCTGATAATGAGTTTATCGGTATTTTCGGAGATATCAATTTGTCTATGGCTCATCTTCTAACCCTCGCTGGTTTGAATCGGTATTGTCAAATCTTGGGCTTAACTATTCAAATTACCGTTAACCAAGCGAGGCAATCAATCGCTGAATACTCGCCTCAAACTGATCATCATATATCCTTATTGCATTGCGCTTAGTTAGGCTTTGCAGTGCTTCCGGAAGCGCTTCCTGAGTAGGCATTTGCGCGTTTTTCAGGAGTACCGGTATCACACGAATATCTCGGTCTAAAGCGGTCGCAACTTCCATACGAACAAAGTCGCTTGGGTTATCGAGTCGTCTGCCATGTTCATTGCTGGCATTAAGCCAAGCATCACCAATCATAACTAACACTGTAGAGGCGCTACTCAGCACTTTTTCCAGATGCTCTGAAAAGTCGACACCGTGAGGAATGTCATCCAAATCCATGAAGACTTTATCATCACCCAACGCTAGTTTGAGTTTTTCATAAATGGCGAGAGAGTAGCCGCTGCTATCATCACGGCGGTAACTAATGAAGACAGACTCGTTGCCTGACCGCATTTTGCGATTTTTATTCCTTAAGCTACGCGTCACATATATCACGAGCAACGGAATCATTATCAACATTCCAAGCCATTGCCAATGCTCTGCAAGTAAGGTTTTAATCTCTCTGACAGGGTCCACTTTTACCTGAATATTTTCAGTCTTAACCGGGATAGAGTAAGAGTTTTCTCCTCCGCCGGGGCTTCTTTGATGCACAGTGACCGTTAAGTTTAATTCCTGTGGGCCTTTCTTCTGAGGTGTCACGTCAAACGCCCACTGCGTATAGTCGCCTAGACCAACTATCTGTTTATATTCATTTAATGCTTTAATATCAAATGGATAGTCAGCTGAGGGATTTCCACAGCACAAGGAAACCGACATGTACTTGCCAGTCAAGATATGGTCACTCTGAACCTCACCTTCACCGTGTAAATCAGCAGCTAACACGGCCTCAGACAAAGCCTTGCTGGTTATTCTCACTTCAATTCGTTCTTTCTCACCTACGGTCATTTCTTTGGGCGGGTTATAAACGATATTTGGAGTTGGTTCAGGGGCTGCTGCTCGTTGTGAATCTAGTCTAGATACGGCCGGAGCTTCTATTGATGAGTCAGTTGATTGTCCAGCGCTTTGTGAGTCGATAGGCGCTTCTTGCTTCTCAATATATGACGTTTCGGGAGGAGGTACCATAATTGCTGGAGGCTGGTCGGGCGCTTTTGAAGTATATAGAGGTAACACACTAGCAAGCACTAATCCTACGATAACAACTGCGAATATTATCCAGAGGAGCTTGGAACGTGATGTGGGGCTTGGGTTTGCAGGCGACTGCTGGTCTTTATCCACTCTTTGATCTCAACCTTTAGGCTATAGTCCTCTTAATATAGCTTATGTAGAGATAGTCGTTCAAAAAATGATTATTTTATACTCAATTTATTAGAAAATCCTTCGGTGTAAACGTTTGCGACTTCGCTGGCCAACGCCGCCGCACTCGAAACTACACCTGACGCTCTACCAGCGTTATAGCGTGCCAGAAAATGAAGACTCTCCGGTGCCCAATGGTATTCAAGCTTGATCAACTCACCTGAGGCAAGCTCATTCGCCACCATCGCCGCCGGCAAAATGGCAATCCCCAAGCCGTCAATGGCCATATGAATGCTCGCACTTAAATTACTGGATGGGACCAGCCTGGGCGAATACTCACGATGCTCAGCGAAATGTGATTCGACCATTTGAAACAGCTGAGTATGTCGTGCGTGAGTGAGGATTGGGTGGTTACATAAGTCCTTTATGGCTACTTTTGACAGTTTGTGCAGGTTCAATGTTGGCGAAGCAACCCACACCACTGGAAAGGTGCCAAGGTCGATATTGCCGGTAGTTTGGTGCCTGAAGGGCTCATTCTGGAACGCGAGATCGATTGATCGATCAGCTAATTCTTTTTCGATATTGACCGAGATGTCCACCGTTAACTCAACATCGATATTAGGGAATTTTTCTTTCAGCACTTTGAGAAAATGCCGCAGCCAGGTATGCACAATCATCTCGGTAACGCCTAACTTGAGAACCCCTTCGTACAACACTTCACGATCAGCAGCTTCAATCAGGCTTTCTGTGCTTCTGAGTACATTTCTGGCATAAATTAGTAGTTCCTCTCCTTTTGACGTAAGGCGCACCGATCCCGCATCCCGCTCCATCAAGGTGACTTTTAGGAGCGACTCCAGCGCGGCGATACGCGCTGAAATGTTGGGTTGAGTGGTGTTGAGTCGGGTAGCGGCTTTGCGGAAACTGCCAAGGTCAGAAACCCAGACAAAAGCTTCGAGTTGTTTAAGATTGAGGTTCATCCCTCAATCCTCATCAGCCTGCCTTTCTATCGTTTGATCAGCATCCTTCTGCGTTTCTATATAGACAGTATACAAACGGAACTGGACGATACTGGCGAAGATAAACCCAAAGGTAGTTGCCAGATTAATCAGTGTCGTAAACAGCACGCTGGGGGCTTCTCCGCCTCGTCCAGCGATAAACATGAACAACACCGCGCCCAGCACGATGAAGGGAATCAGCGTCTGTAAAAACGCCAGCATGTGATCTTTGGAGTCGTTAAATGAGGTACTGATTGCCGCACTAACCGACTTGTTTTGAAACACTACGTAAAGCGGTGCTAGAAACAAACGCAGCAAAAAGAACACACCCGGTACGATCAGGAAAATAAATCCAAAACCAATTATCAAACCGGTGAGCATCGAGACCAAAAAGAGCGTCATCCAGAACGGAATCGCCTGTGTCAGCATGTCCTTGTGCGCAGGATATTCACCTTTCGATATATGGGCAATTAGCAGCAATAAACCGCCTGTAAACAGCGGGCCAATAATGATCTGTACGATGCTTAAGACACCCAAAATCCCACTTTGAGGATTGATCGCGCCGATAACCCCTGAGATCATAGCGATTGCAAATACTGGCAGCATGAAAGCGCAGAGCTCTTTGGCATTATTCCTAAAAAAATTCCATGAATCGATAACAACTTGGTTCATTCACACATCCTGTATTAACTGGCTAATCAATAAGTTGACTATAATTGGCCATCAAAATTCATTATAGAGAATAGTACTCGCGTAAAAACTTAGCGACACCGTCT
>CALAJG010000023.1 GCA_937923375.1 uncultured Leucothrix sp. | reverse complement strand
GATGTGGTTCGTGATTTGAATGATGCCGGTTACGACTTCAAATTTGAATGGTTAGAGCCGTTCTTAGAGTTCCGCTTCCCACGTTATGGTTCGGTGCAGGTTGGCGATATCAGCATTCACTTGCACAACGCAATTGAGCCTTGGCATGTACTGGGTGAGGAGTCTGGCAGTCAAGGAACCGCGCGTTATGTGGACTCGTCGTTGGAGCGCTTACAGGTCAGTGTGCAGGGCCTCACAGACTCGCGTTACATATTGGTGTGTAATGGTCGACGTGTACCGCTTAAGAGTACTGGCAAGCATGGGGAGTTTGTTTCTGGCATTCGTTATCGCGCTTGGAATCCACCATCAGCATTGCACCCGACGATTGGTGTGCATGCGCCGCTAGTGATTGATTTGGTTGATACTTGGAACGATCGTTCAGTGGGAGGGTGTACGTATCATGTTGCCCATCCTGGTGGGATGAATCCTGAGTATGCGCCGATGAATCCGCTTGAGGCCGAGTCTCGTCGTAACAGTCGATATTGGGAGTTTGGGCATTCACCGGTGTCAATTAATAATCCGGGTTATCAAGACATTCAACGAGACATCACGATGCATACTACTAGTGAAACGAAGTTTAGTGATTTGCCTGTGAAAGAAAGTAATGAGTATCCTTACACTTTGGATTTGCGGAACTCTCTGTAGGCACTCTTTGGTTAATAATGAAGCAAAGTCTGGTTTCTACATCAAGCTGAGGTAAATCAGCCAGCCAAAGCGGGCCGCCAATTGTTTATTTATCTTTGCTTTTATGCTAAATGTTTAGCTTTATCGGAGGGGTAAATCATGAAAAAAGTAGGTGTGATCGGCATCGGAAATATGGGCAGCGGTCTGGCCAAAAATCTGATTAAAAACGGCTTTGCCACCAGCGGGCATGATATTGACCCTGCTAAGATGCAGGCTTTCTCAGAAATGGGCGGACAAGCGGCCAACAACGCGGCCGAAGTCGCTGAGTCTGCCGATGCTGTCTTCATCATGGTAATGAACGGTGAGCAGGTCAGAGAGGTCATCTTTGGTGAGCAAGGTTTACTAAAAACCCTCAAACCTGGCTCAGCTATCATCCTAACGGCCACCATAAACCCCGCTGAAGTGCGAGAAGTCGGTGAGCGGTTGGCTGACTCTGGTATGCATTTAATCGACACCCCTGTTAGCGGTGGCTACCCCGGCGCACAAGGCGGCACGTTGACACTCATGCTGTCTGCAGAAAAAGATGTGCTCGAAGAATTCAGGCCGGTGCTGGAGGCCGTCAGTGGATCGATTCATCATGTGGGCACAGAGATTGGCATGGGCCAGACCGTCAAAGCTTGCCTACAGTCATTTATTGGTTCGATCTTTTCCGGCTGCTTTGAAGCGACTACACTGGCTGCCAAAGCCGGCATTCCCGGACAGGTCATTTACGATGTGTTCACCAGTTCCAGCGCAGGCTCGGTGATTACTAAAACCTCGCTTGAAAATATCATTGATCGAAACTTTGAGGGCGGCGGAAGCCATATCGCAACCATGCATAAAGATCTGACGATTAGTATGGATGTGGCTCGCGACTTAGGTGTGCCCCTGTTCACCGCAGCGATGGCGATGCAGCTGTTTCAAGCAGGCATCACTAAATATCCAGAAGGCGACAATTGGGTGGTGACTCGTTTGGGAGAGGAAGTGGTTGATGCTGAATTACACCGCTAAATCTAAACCGAAACACATTTGAAGATATAGATGTCATTCCAGGGTGACTGATAGTCACAGGAATCCATTGTTTGTTAGGAGGAAGTTATGAAATTAGGTGTTATCTGTGACGGCATAAGCCGTGACCTGGCCCATACACTCAATGTAATGGATGAATTTGATCTGGAATATGCTGAGCTGCAGTATGTTTGGGATAAAGAAGTCGGGGATCATTCAAAGGAAGAGGTGGCAAAAATCAAGTCGCTGCTAGAGCAGCACAACAAACCCGTATCTTGCCTGTCTAGGCATGTGTTCGCTGGTATGAGTGGTGCCAACGAGCCTGGTGATGCTTTGCATACTAAGCACATGGACGGCTTGAAACGGGTGATGGATTTGGCGCATGAAGTCAATTCGCCGCTGGTACGCATTCTCACGCCGCGCAAAGAACAGATTCTTTGGGGAGAGCATGGCGCTGAGCAATGGAATGTTGCACATGGTGCTTGGGATGCGATTCTGCCGTTAGTGGCACCGGCTATTGAACTGGCAAAGTCTGAAGGTTTAAAGCTGGTGGTTGAAACGGGCAATGGAACGATGGTGAACTCCAGTTACACCGCTCGTAAATTGATCGATGATCTCGATGCAAAAGATACGCTGCAAGTGCTCTGGGATCCTGCTAATAACTGCTGGTGTCATGAGCGTGCCTATCCCGATGGCTATGAGGAGATTAAAGACGGTTATCTTGCCCATGTTCACATCAAAGATGTTCAGGTGGATACGCCACGTGCCAAGCTGGAAGTCCGGAAAATGGGCGAGGGTCAGTTAGCTGATCAATTTGCACCGATGGCTGAGGCACTACGCAGCGATAACTATCAGGGTGTAATTTCCTATGAAGGGGTTTATCACCATGGCGATGGGGACTTTGAACGGGGCTTTCGCAGCAATATTGGGATATTCAAGAACTTCTTTGGGATTTAACTTTCTGATTCCGTCTGCGGATAGATAAAGACTTTGTTATGTTTACGGTCACGATAATCAGCAATCATAAATTTTCGATCGCCAAAACTAACTATATCGTTTGGTTTAATCGCTCGACCTAATTTGTCAGTAAACCAGTCTTGTAAGGTCAAGGTTGGGTTGTCGTCAGGTAATTTAGCAGCAATAATTTCATTAAGCCTCGACACTTGGATTGAGGTGTTAGTGACCCAGTGATCCCCTGACCAATCACAGGCTTCGTGAGGGAGCGGTATCGCGCTTTTTTGGAAACGATAGCATAAGAACAGCAACAACAATATCGATGCGACTAATATCATCGGCATATAGTATTCAGTAAACATTCCGTCTCCTCTTCTCGCAATGCATTCTTAATGAAACCCTAATCCTAATACTAACAGAACAAAAACAGATTTTTACCTAAGTAATGGACTACCTTCATTTGAATTATTGGTGCTTTTGATCAAAATTTATTGTTGGCGTAAGTGGGATAATTCGTTAAGACTCCCCAAAACTAGTTTCAAAGCTGAGTGGAGCATTCCAAGCAATCAGCCCAATAATTTAATTTGCAATAATCACCTACAATACCGAAGGCATTTTAATCTTATCAACGCGAGTACAAAGAGCACCATGAAGAATAATAAAGACCATTTGACTACCGTTGGATGGAGAGAGTGGGTATCACTACCCCAGTTGGGGTTGCCTGCAATCAAGGCTAAAATTGACACGGGTGCACGCACTTCAGCGTTGCACGCTTTTTCAATAGAACGTTATAAGCAGCTGGGGCAAGATCGATTGCTTTTTCATATGCACCCGATACAGCGTCAAACTAAAACAGTCGTCGTGTGTGATGCGTTGTTGAAAGATCAAAGAGAGGTAACCGATTCAGGCGGACATACCGAGTTACGTTATGTCATTGAGACAGATTTGCACATTGGTGATGCTCACTGGCCAATTGAAATCACGCTGACGAACCGTGACAATATGCGATTTAGGATGCTCATCGGCCGACAAGCCATGAGACATAACCTCATGGTAAATTCAACATACTCTTATTTGCAGGGAAAAAAGCAAGCTCACCATATTTATGATGCAGAGGGAATTAGTTAAGTAAATTGAATAGGGCTGGTATCTCTAGCCAGCCTACTCAAATATCTTTGCGCAGAAAGACTAGCGGGTATTTTTTGTTTTAGTTTGGCCGGGCTTTGCATTACGCTCGATCAGTTCGACAATCAGTCCCGCAACATCTTTTTTCGACGCTCTTTCGATTCCTTCAAGCCCAGGGGAAGAGTTAACCTCCATGACGAGTGGCCCACGATCTGAGCGTAGTAGATCAACACCAGCGACATTAAGCCCCATTATTTTGGCCGCATTAACAGCCGTTGCTCGTTCTTCAGGCGTTAATTTGACTAAAGTTGCAGAACCGCCGCGATGTAAGTTTGACCTAAACTCACCTTCTTGGGCTTGACGTTTCATTGCTGCGACAACCTTGCCGCCGACAACTAGACATCTAATGTCAGCACCACCTGCCTCCGCAATAAATTCTTGGACTAAAATTTGCGCCTTTAAGCCTCTAAAAGCTTCGATAACGCTTTCTGCTGCTTTGCGTGTTTCAGCCAGCACTACACCAATACCTTGAGTCCCTTCGAGTAGTTTAATAACGTAAGGCGGCTTGCCAATGAAATTTAATAAGTCGTCAGTATCATCGGGAGAATGAGAAAAACCGGTAACGGGCATCCCCACATTTTTGCGAGATAACAGCTGTAAAGAGCGCAATTTATCTCTGGATCGGCTGATTGCAACTGACTCATTGACAGGATAAACACCCATCACCTCAAACTGCCTTAATACCGCCGTTCCATAGAAGGTTACTGAGGCGCCAATTCGAGGTATTACCGCATCAAAACCATCGAGCGTTTCACCTTTATAGTGAATTTGAGGTTTGCCACTGGTGATGTTCATGTAAACACGTAGTGCATCGAGTACCACGACCTCATGACCACGACTCTCTGCGGCTTCAACCAAGCGACGTGTTGAATACAGACGAGTATTACGGGATAGTATGGCAATCTTCATAAAGCTTCCTCAGAACACGCAAATCTGCGATTCTTAATGGGTTGTTATAAATAACTCAGTGTATTCCAATACTATCTTTCATTGGTATTTTTCTACCATAAAAAGGAAGGCGCTTGAGGAGAGATCAAGCGCCTTAAAACAGGTTTTATTTGCTGTAATCGTGTTTGGATTTAACTGGTGCTTTCAGTTAAAGGCTCTTCATCTACAAGATTAGGTTCTTCCGAATCGCTAAGTGTCTCATCTTCCATAGCAGGAATTTCTTGATCTTCCGTCGCTAATTCTGACTCTTCAGGGTTGGCTTCATCAAAAGCCATCGTATTGGCGGCAAAACACTCTTCTACAAAAGTGATCAGCTCGTCGCCTTCTACACCATCTTCAACACCGATCTCCTTACATTCTTCTTTTATGCTTTGTACTTCGTTTGCACTTAACTCCATACCGACGATATCTTCACTGCCGTTAATCTCATCATTTTCAGTGCCTGTAGCGTAGGCTACAAAGGCAAAAGCGCAACTAAGTGCTACAGCAATCAGTGAGATAGAAAGTTTATTTTTCATTTGATTTAGTTACCTTATGGTTAGTTGTATAAATGTCCACAGATAGATTTATACGCTTTTAAATTATCATCATCCAACAATAAAAAAACGTCGTGACGATCATAAAAATCGATTAAGCCCCGCGCTGAATAAATTACTGATTCTATTAATAAATCTTGTTTATTTTTCGATAAAAAAGAAGGCGCTTGAGAACACTCAAGCGCCTTAAAGTCAGGCAGAATTACTAGCCCTGTAAGATGGCTCCTCACTTCCATCATTTGATTATTCGAGTTAACTCGGTATTTCTTCTTGTTAAGTCTCAGACGGATTTATACGCTTTAAATTAATCGTCATCCAACAATAAAAAAACGTCGTGACGATCACCGAAATCGATTAAGATCAGTACAAAATAGTTGCCAATTTTTAGTCATAAAATCATATCAATGACCCTAATTCGGAACCCGTATGGATATCGCTCACTTAAAGACGTTTCTAGAGATATACCGCATTCGGCACTTCGGTAAAGCAGCCGAAATTTTGTGCATTACTCAGTCAGCCGCTAGTGCCAGAATCAAGCTATTAGAGGAGCGGCTCGGAGTAAAATTGTTTACTCGGGGACGCCATGCTATCGAGCCAACCCCAGCAGGGCATCGATTTCATAAATATGCTGAAATGACGGTGAGTGGCTGGGAGCAAGCTCGGTTGATGATCGCGTTACCTGAGCGATTTAGCCATGCTCTTTCGATTGGGTACTTACCCGACACATGGCACTTGTTCTTAAAAGATTGGATGGATGACATACAGAAAGAGCTGCCTGAAACTGCGTTGAATATGACGATTCATGCTGGGCAGAACGTGCAAGAACTCATCCTGGGAAATGCCTTAGATATTGGCTTTGTATTTGAACCTATCAATTCTCCCCGTCTAAGCAGTATTAACATCACCTCTCTGATCTTGAAGCTCTTCTCAAATCAGCAGGACATGCCATTAGATGAAGCTATTGGTGAAGGTTATATAATGGTTGATTGGGGGGCGCGATTTGAATACGAACATTCCAGAGCCTTTCCTTATTTCCCCGGTGCGTCTCTGCGGACTAATTATGGTGTCATGGCGCTGGATTTATTAAGGGAGGGTAGGAGATCTGCGTATTTGCCATATCAAGTAGTGGCTAATCAACCTAGCAACCAACCGTTACATCTTGTTGAAGGCGCCCCCAGCTTTGAGCGACATCTTTATGCGGTATATCGATCTAATTGTGAGTCAGTGAACCTGATTGAAACGCTGATAAAAAAGATTATTCAGCTGGCTAAAGAAAAGGTGATTGAGCAATAGGAAGCCGACAAAAAAGCCTGAACTCATCTGTCGGCTATAGGGGAAACTTTTCAATAACCTAATTGTAGACTGATGCTAATTAGCAATCAGTCGTAGCTAAAGTCATCGAATGAATCCAAGTATCTGGAGTGAGATTCTGCTTGTCTTGATTCAAGATAATCATCCATTCTGCGTTTAACATTAAGTTTACGTTTCGCTTGTTTTTTCTTGTTCCGATTTTTTTCAGCTTCACGTTCCTCGAAATCTAACTCGTCTTCCCAGTCGAAATCATCGGAGTAGTCATCAACAATATTGTTTTTGCTCATTTCTCTGTACCAATAAAAGTCTCATGGCCCTGACCTTTGCAGGACAACTTTATTTATACGCTTGAGAAGTTTTGCTATCCAACAAAAAATAATGCTCGACACAATCGTTTTTAGTGATCTATGAAGTGACTTATATCAGCTTCCCCTTCATCCAGGGTGCCGAGTTGAGAAAGTTAGCAACAGCACTTCCCGGTGGTATCAATTCATCGCAAGCCTGGCGCATTTCAGCGGTCAACGACATCTCCATAATAGGCAACACATCTTCTAGCTGAGCTAACGTCCGCGGCCCACACAAAGGCGCGGTAACATGCGGCTGATCTTTAACCCAAAGCAGTGCTAAATGAGCAGGTTCAAGCCCATGGGCGCGTGCGATAGCGACAAAATCTTGCCCTGCCGCAGCGGCTTTCTGGGTAATTCGTTCAGCATAGATTCCGCCCCGATTGAAACGGGGCGTGTCGAAGGTGTCTGGATTGGCAGGATCATACCGTCCGGTCAACAACCCCATCGCTAGGGGGGACCAAACAAAAACAGCCAACCCTGCTGCATTGGCAGCAGGCAGGATTTCATTCTCTACTCTGCGATCAAGCAGGTTATAGGGCAGCTGCTCCGACACCATTCGAATCAACCCTTTGTACTCCGCCAGCATTGAGGCTTCGGTGATCTTCCACGAAGGCGAAGTAGTTGAGCCGGCATAGCGAATTTTTCCCTGACGCTGCAAGTCGGTTAAAGCGCCTAAGGTTTCCTCAAGAGGCGTGTTCATGCAAACGCGATGTGTCTGGTAAATATCAATGTAATCGGTATTCAGCCGCTTTAGTGAATCTTCACAGGCTTTGATAATGTGTTTTCGAGAGCTGCCTTTATCATTGATGCCTTTATTACCCGTCGGATAATAAAACTTAGTGGTGAGAATGACGTCATCACGGCAGCCGCTCTCCTGAAAAAACTTACCGATAATTTCTTCACAGAGTCCACCGGCATAGCCATTGGCTGTGTCGATCAGGTTGATGCCGTTAGTAACAGCGCAATTGAGAATCTCAATTGACTCTTTTTCTGAGGTCGGATTAGCGAAATTATCACTGCCCAGGCATAGGGGAGAAACCTGTAGCCCACTCCTTCCCAGTGGACGGTAAAATTGCTCATTCAGCATATCGTGTAGCCCCCGTCGACAGTAATGCTGGCTCCTTGCATGTAACTGGACTGATCCGACAATAAAAAGATGGCCGCATCGGCAATCTCATAAGGTTCGGCTAGGCGCTTTTCTGGGATGGAATCGGCAATCTCTGTGAGCTTAGCGTCAATTTCTGCTTGGGACATTTCATAGCCTCGTTCGGAGGCCAACATAGCGGTATTAGTTTCGCCGGGACGCACTTCATTAATGCGTACACCCGTACCCGCTAGATCAAGCGCGGCGCTACGAGTAATTTGACTGACCGCGCCCTTGGAAACACAGTAGCCAAAAACACCTGCTGCGGCGATTTCACTCCAGATAGAGCTGACATTGACGATAGAACCGAATCCCTGCGGTCTCATTTGCCTTGCGGCCTCCCGGCAGAGGTAAAAACAGCCTTTTACGTTGATATCCATAACGAAATCAAATTCCTCATCGGTACAGTCGAGTAAACCGGTGCGCTTAAGAACGCCCGCGAAATTGGCCAGGCCATCCAACTTGCCTTGTTCTGCTTTTACTTTTTCAACCAGCGCATTGCATTCATCACTTTTGCTGATATCAATGACACAGGGTTCAGCGCCACTTTGCTCACAGGTCTTTTGTAATGCTGAATGATTACGATCTGCGGCGTAGACAGTAGCGCCGTACTCTCTCAACTTTAGTGTGGCTGCGCGCCCCATGCCAGAAGCTGCACCGGTAACAATTATCGTTTTGTTGCTAAAATCATGATTCATGGAGGGCTCAGCCGTTAATTCTTGAAGAACACTCTATCTTAACTTATTTGATTATTATAATTATCGAGGTACGGCGCATTAATTGCAGTGTTACTTATCCTACCTTTGAGAACCTGATTTCACCTTAATGGGGCTTGCATAACCAATTATCTTCGACATTTTTAATCCTACCCGAACTAAAGATTCTGCAAGCGACACTGCACATCTGAAACCATCGAGCACAGGAATATTATAGCCTCAGCTCGGTCGGTTTCAATCGCGACTTTACACAACGCGAGGCTAATCCATAATGGTGCTGGTTGTTCTCAAGCTCCTAAACAGGTGTCGCCACTTAGCAATGCTGGCCATTAAGTACTTCACCTTATAAGTAGCTTGCAAACTTTATTTAAGTCTGTATATTAGAGTTTTCTAATATAGTTTCGGTTTACGCCATGTCTTTTAAACAATTATTCGATCCTGAGACGTCAACACTGACTTATCTCTTAATGGACCCTGTTAGTAAGCAGGCAGTGATTATCGATCCGGTATTTGGTCAAGAGCAACGTGACTTAGCCGAGTTGGAAACAATGGGTGCAACGCTGGCTTACATCGCTGAAACGCATGTTCATGCTGACCACGTGACGGGTGCACGACTCCTAAAAGAAACCACGAATTGTCAGTTTATATCGGGTGAAGATACCGGTATCACCTGTGGCGACAAGTTGATGGGGGATGGCGACTCTGTCCAGTTTGGCCAAGAAACTCTCTACTCTGTCAAAACGCCAGGTCATACGACTGGCTGTACTGCTTACCGCTGGCGGAATCGTTTATTTACGGGAGACACGCTACTGATTGGTGGCTGTGGACGTACCGATTTTCAGCAAGGCGACGCTGGCGAGTTATTCGATAGTTTGCAAAAACTCATGGCCTTTCCTGACGAGACGTTGGTTTACCCAGCGCATGATTATAAAGGCTATCGTGTCAGTAATATCGCTCAGGAAAAGCTTACCAACGACCGTATCAAAGGCCATACACGAGATAGCTTCATTGACAATATGAACGGCTTGAATTTGCCGAATCCTGCTAAGATTGACGTTGCTGTTCCGGCAAACTTAGTCTGTGGAAACGATGATCGTGGTGAGCTTGATACAAGAGTCGTCGAGCACGCTGCTTAAAAATTATTCTTAGTAATGCATTAATGTTCTGAGATCCTCAGGACAGTTAGTGCGTTGCTGCAAGAATCTATATTAGCAAGTGCTAATGTTTACGATTAATACCAAATGAAAGAACACTTCTATGAACAATGAACTCATTATGAACGCCATATACGGTGGGGCGCTGATCGGGCTGTCCGCCGTATTTTTGATGCTAACGCTAGGACGAATCGCTGGGATCAGCGGCATTACGTCGGGACTACTATCACTCAACCTCAAAAGGCAAGACCTGTGGCGAGGCACGTTTCTTATCGGACTGCTAATTGGGCCTTTGGTTTATCTGGCGATTGGTGGACAAACACCTGAAGTCGTCATAGATAAAGGTTTCGTCTACATGATTGCAGGTGGGTTGCTCGTCGGTTTTGGCGCTTCCCTAGGGTCAGGCTGTACCAGTGGCCATGGTGTATGTGGAATAGCACGCATTTCACCGCGCTCTTTAGTTGCTACTGGGGTATTTCTCACGACGGCGATTATCACCGTATTGTTAAGTCGATAAAGGAGATTTGATATGAAAGAAATCGCTGCATTCATCGCTGGTTTACAATTTTCACTTGGGCTCATTTTATCTGGTATGACCAACCCGGAAAATGTCATTGGCTTTTTGGATATTACAGGAAACTGGAACCCTGCACTCGCTTTTGTGCTTATGTCGGCAGTCGTCGTAACGGGGATAGGCTATCGCTTGGTCTGGAAACGTAGTCAACCCATGTATGAGGCGACTTTCTCAGTACCAACCAATCGAGTGTTAGACAAACGTTTGATTATTGGTTCTGGAATTTTCGGTATTGGCTGGGGACTAGTTGGGCTCTGCCCAGGGCCAGCCTTGGCCAGTGTCTTTACGGAAAATGGAGTTAAGGCACTGATATTTATAGCGGCTATGGTGGGCGGTGTATTACTGCAACGTAATTTAACCACACTCATTGAGCGTCGGCCAGCTCTAAAAGTCCCTGTTAACAATTCATAACATGGGTTTAAAGCTTAGGAAAGTAAAAATGAAAATTAAGTCGCTAGACAATAATTTCTCAAGTACTGCTTGCATCACGACTGCGGATATCTCAGCGATCAAAGCGGCAGGTATCCAGTCGATCATCTGTAATCGTCCAGATGGTGAGGACAGTGACCAAGACAGCTTTGATGAAATATCAAAGGCCGCAGAAGAGCAGAGCATAAAAGTAGTTTACGTGCCGTTAGCAAAAGGTAAGATTCCCGAAATGGAGCTTAAGGCCTTTGCAAACGCACTAAAAGAGTTGCCCAGCCCAACGCTAGCGTATTGTGCTACGGGTACACGTTCCGCGGCTTTATGGGCCTTAGTTAACGCTGAAACACTGGGTAAAGATCAGGTTGTTGAGATAACTAAAAAAGCCGGTTATGACATCGCCAGAGTCATTCCTACATTTGCCACTGATTCATTAATCTAGAAAAATAATGCCTTCTAAACTTAGCCAATACTTCCCCATTCTTGAATGGGGAAAAGCTTACGACCGTACTCTATTTTCCAACGATGTAGTCGCAGCGTTCATTGTGACGATTATGTTGATTCCTCAGTCGTTAGCTTATGCATTACTGGCAGGGTTACCGCCTGAGACGGGTCTCTACGC
>CALAJG010000022.1 GCA_937923375.1 uncultured Leucothrix sp. | reverse complement strand
AATGGAAATTACTGCACACAATGTGAAGCAGAAGGCTTTCGTAAGATTACCTATTTTTTAGATCGCCCTGATGTCATGTCGGTATTTACCACACGAATCGAGGGGGAAAAGGCGTCCAATCCAGTGCTTTTATCAAATGGTAATTGCATCGAAAAAGGTGATCTAAGCGATGGTCGTCACTTTGCTATTTGGCATGACCCTTATATTAAGCCGGCATATTTATTTGCTCTGGTTGCGGGCAATCTCTCTCACGTCAGTGATGAGTTCACTACAATGTCTGGTCGCAAAGTTGCATTAGAGATCTACACAGAAGCTCACAATATCACTCGCTGTGATCACGCGATGCAGTCGCTGAAGCGTTCGATGAAGTGGGATGAAGAGCGCTTTGGCCTTGAGTACGACCTCGACATTTACATGATTGTAGCCGTTGATGACTTCAATATGGGGGCGATGGAAAATAAAGGCCTGAACGTTTTCAATTCCAAATTAGTCTTTGCGAGTCCAGATACGGCCACCGATATTGATTATATCAATATAGAAGCTGTTATCGGTCATGAGTATTTTCATAACTGGACAGGCAACCGTGTGACCTGTCGTGATTGGTTTCAGCTCAGTCTGAAAGAGGGCTTAACCGTTTTTCGTGATCAGGAGTTTACGGCTGACTTGCATTCGCGTTCGGTAAAGCGCATTGAGGATGTACGTATGTTACGGACACATCAGTTTGCCGAAGATGCTAGTCCGATGGCGCATCCGATTCGTCCTTCATCATTCATCGAAATTAATAATTTCTACACAGTAACCGTTTATGAGAAGGGTGCTGAAGTCGTTCGGCTATACCAAACGCTGCTAGGTGTGGATGGCTTTCGTAAAGGCATGGATCTCTATTTCGAGCGTCATGACGGGCAGGCCGTCACCACTGAAGATTTCTTAGCGGCGATGGCAGACGCCAATGGCCGCGATTTATCGCAAATGCAAACGTGGTATAACCAAGCGGGTACACCGGAAGTGGCTGTGACAATGGATTACGATGCTTCAGCTCAAGTTTGTAATTTACACTTTAAGCAGACTTGCCCCGATACGCCAGAGTCTAGTAACAAAGCGCCGTTTTTAATTCCATTTTCTGTTTCGCTCTTAAACAGTGACGGTAAAGCAGTTGCACTTGAAACCGCTGACAAGGTTGCAATCAACACTGTCGAAGACTCAGATAATACACGAATGATCATTAATCTTACTGAAGCTGAGCAAAGTGTTAGTTTCACAGGTGTTTCTGAGAAGCCATTGCCTTCACTACTGGGGGACTTTTCTGCGCCGATAAAGTACCAGTTTGATTATTCAGTCGATGATTATATTTTTTTGATGCAGCACGACTCTGACGATTTTAATCGCTGGGAAGCCAGTCAGCGACTCGCACAGCTTCTTATGCTACAGATGCTGGATGACAAAGCCGCAGGGCGTTCGATAGGCGTTTCGCCAGAGGTGGTTGATGCTTATCAGCAAGTACTTGAAAATGAACACTTAGATCATGCCTTACGCGCTGAAGCACTGAGTTTGCCGGGTGAGTCAGACATTGCGGATGCAGTGGAGCAGGCTGATCCACAGGCCATTCATGAGGTACGGGAGTATCTGATTGCAACACTTGCCAATGGAATGCGTTTACCCCTAGAAGCGTGTTACGAAGCTTTGAATCTGGATGAAAGCTATCAGATAGACGCTGGCAGCATGGGCCGCCGCCGTTTGAAAAATGTTTGTTTGTCCTTCCTTGCCAGTATACACGATGAGGGTGTTCATGCGATGTGCTTGTCACAGTTTGAGAATGCCAACAACATGACGGACCGTTTGGCTGCATTGGGTGCGTTATCAGATATTGACTGTCCGCAGCGAGAGGTTGCGCTGCGAGCTTTTGAAAATGAATGGAAAGATAATCCTCTAGTCATGGATAAGTGGTTTATGATTCAAGCGGGTTCCAGCTTGCCCGATACGCTTGAGCGGGTGAAGGCATTGCATTCACATCCTGCGTTTGATCCTAAAAACCCTAATAAGATTCGTTCGTTAATTGGCCGTTTTGCGATGGCCAATCCTGTTAATTTTCATCATGAAAGCGGTGCAGGTTATGAATTCATCACCGATTATGTGATTGACCTAGATAAACGAAATCCGCAGGTTGCTTCCCGGTTAGTTCGTGCATTGGCCAAATGGCAGCAGTTTGAACCAGCACGTGCTGCACTGATGAAAGCCTCTCTACAAAAAATTCATGGAGAGTCTGGTATTTCTAATGATGTCTTTGAAATTGTTGATAAAAGTCTGAAGTGAAGTTAACAGTACGTTTATATTTGGTCACGTGTTAAGCTGATTATATGACTAATTCAACACATTTATCCGACGTTCGCTTCAGCGAATTAGGCTTGTTGCCAGTGATAGAGCAGGCAGTAGAAAAAACGGGCTTCGAATTTTGTACACCCATCCAAGCTGAAAGTTTACCCATCAGCTTGGCTGGGCACGATGTTGCTGGGCAAGCACAGACGGGAACAGGGAAAACAGCTGCGTTTATGCTGGCAGTGATTCAGCACTTGTTGAACAACCCGTTAGAAGATAAGAAGCCACAGCATGTACGCACCCTTATTATGGTACCTACTCGCGAGCTAGCGATTCAGGTAGCCAAAGACGCTGAGGTTTTCACCAACGAAAGCGGTCTTAAAGTGGCCTTGGCTTACGGCGGCACCGGCTATAACTCGCAAAAGCAGGCTATCTTACAGGGTGCTGATATTCTGATCGGTACGCCGGGACGCTTGATTGATTTCTTCAAGCAGAAGTTGTTTAGTCTTAGACGTTGCCAGTGCTTAGTGTTGGATGAAGCCGATCGCATGTTTGATCTTGGTTTTATCAAAGATATTCGTTACATCTTGCGTCGCCTGCCGGATCCAGAGCAACGCCTAAACATGCTGTTTTCAGCAACGCTGTCTGCCAAAGTCTTAGAGCTTGCCTATGAGCACATGAACAACCCCAAAAAGGTTGAGATTGAAGCAGATACGCGCAGTGCGGATCGGGTTGAGCAGTTCGTTTATTACCCTTCCAATAGCGAAAAAATTCCATTGTTAGTTGGCTTGATGCATAAGCTTGAGCCGGCTCGAAGCATCGTGTTTGTAAACACCAAGCGCAATGCAGAAAAAATCGATGACTTTCTGCGCGGCAATGACATTAAAGCGGTCATGATTTCTGGTGACGTTCGCCAAAGTAAGCGTCAGCGTTATTTGACGGAATTTGAGCAAGGTAAACATGAAGTGCTGATTGCGACGGATGTGGCGGCGCGTGGTTTGCATATTGATGATGTCACCCATGTGTTTAACTTTGACTTGCCGCAGATGGAAGAAGATTACGTGCATCGTATTGGCCGGACGGCACGTGCGGGTGCCTCTGGTGAAGCGCATAGCTTCGCTTGTGAAGATACGGCGTTTTATTTGCCGGAGATTGAAAAGTATATTGGGCAAAAGATTCCGATGGCGGATGTGACTTCTGAGTTATTGCCGGAGCTGAAGAGACCTCAGCGTGTTGAGCGGGATCGGGTCAAGCCGCGTCCTAAGAAAGGGGTTAAGACTAGTTTTAGCCGGTCGCGTAAGCCTAGTGGTGATAGCAAGTCTGCGGATGGTGCGCCTAAGAAGAGTCGTGGGCCCAGGCGTCGTCGTAAGCCTTCAACTCCAAAAGCGGAATGAGATCGAGTAAAGTAGGATTCCTCATTCAGCTACAACAAAGGCAGCCTAAAAGCTGCCTTTATCGTATGTCTTTTAGAGCATTACTCTGGCAACTTTACCTGAATACTCAAATCCCGTAACTGCGCTCGTGACACTTCAGCTGGAGCATCCGTCAACGGACACGCCGCCGTCTGAGTCTTGGGAAACGCAATCACATCGCGAATATTTTCCGTACCCGTAATCAACATTACCAAACGATCCAAACCAAATGCCAAACCACCCAGTGGCGGGCAACCGAACTTCAGTGCATCTAGTAAGAAACCAAACTTGCTAGTCGCTTCCTCTTCTCCAATGCCTAATATTTCAAACACGCTAGATTGCATTACCGGATCATTAATACGAATTGAACCACCACCAACTTCGTAGCCATTAATAACCATGTCGTAAGCATCCGACAGTGCTTCGCCAGGATTAGCAATAAGCTCTTTAGCAGAACAGCTAGGGGCAGTAAATGGGTGATGCAGCGCCTGATAACGTTCGGTTTTTTCATCCCACTCAAACATTGGGAATTTAACAATCCATAGCGGTGCCCAGTCGCCTTTAAGCAAACCAAGATCTTTAGCTAGCTCCTCACGAAGTGCCCCCAGCGCATCATTCACAATTTTCGCTTTGTCTGCCCCAAAGAACACGAGGTCGCCATCTTCTGCACCGACACGCTGCATGATGCTTAATGCAACATCATCTGGCAGGAACTTAAGAATTGGCGACTGTAAGCCTTCAATACCGTCAGCTAGTGTATTGACTTTAATGTAAGCCAAACCCCGCGCGCCGTAACGGCTAACAAACTTTGTGTAAACGTCAATGTCTTTACGGCTTAGCTCATTACCCTTTGGCAAGCGCATTGCTGCAACACGACATTTAGGGTCATTAGCGGGAGCAGAGAAGACTTTGAACTCTACGTCTTTCATTAAGTCAGCAACGTCTACCAACTCTAACGGGTTACGCATGTCTGGCTTGTCAGAACCAAAGCGACGCATGGCTTCGCTGTAATCCATTTGTGGTAACTTATCAGGGAAGTCGACATTCAGCACTTCCTTAAACATCTTACGGATCATGTCTTCCATCATGTCCATCACATCGTTGGTCTTCACGAACGACATCTCGACATCTATCTGAGTGAATTCTGGCTGGCGATCAGCACGTAAGTCTTCATCACGGAAACAGCGGACGACTTGATAGTAGCGATCCATTCCACCCATCATCAAAAGCTGCTTAAAGAGCTGTGGCGATTGCGGAAGGGCAAAGAAATTTCCCGGATGTGTGCGGCTTGGAACTAAGTAGTCCCGCGCACCTTCAGGCGTTGCCTTGGTTAGCATCGGTGTTTCGATTTCTAGGAAGTCATTGTCTTCTAAGTAATGACGAACCACTGACGTCATTTTGGCGCGAGTGCGCATGCGCTGCTGCATTTCAGTACGACGCAGGTCCACATAGCGATATTTTAATCGAACATCTTCACCGACATTATCATCTAGCTGGAACGGTGGTGTGTCTGAAGCACTTAGGACTTCAAATTCTGTCGTAATGATCTCGATCTTACCACTGCGCAATTTATCGTTAACCGTGCCTTCAAGACGCGGCTTAACAACACCAGTGACTCGAAGAATGTGCTCGTTGCGGGTTTTTTCTGCTTGAGCAAAATTCTCAGCATTGTCAGGATTAACAACCACTTGCACTAAGCCCTGGCCGTCACGC
>CALAJG010000021.1 GCA_937923375.1 uncultured Leucothrix sp. | reverse complement strand
CCCTCACCACGACGCACTGATCTATTTTTTCTTAAGCACCATTTTTCACACAGGCTATCAGTGGTTTCTCTTGAATGCCTATCGCTTCGGTGATCTGAGCAAGGTATACCCACTCTCCAGAGGTGTTGCCCCGATGCTGGTTACTCTGGTCTCAATCGGCTTCCTTGGCGTGGTGCTTAGCCAGACAGAACTCGCCGCCGTTGCTATGATCGGCCTCGGCATCGCTTGCTTAGTATTCACGAAATCGCATTCGGGCAGCTTTGATTTAAAAACTGTATCGTTATCCTTGATAGCCGGCTGCTTCATCGCCGCCTACTCAATGACCGATGGACTCGGCGCTAGAGCCGCCAACAGCCCATTTGGCTATTACGCAGCGGGCTCCTTATTAACAGCGGCCGTTTGGATACTATACATCCACTTCAAACGCCCCGGACTTTGCAAAGCCTTAATTACCTCACACAAGCGCCTAACATTACTGGGAGGCGGGGCATCCTTCGGCGCTTACTCGCTGGTAGTTTGGGCGTTTACCCTCGCCCCAATTGCCTTAGTTACATCGCTACGCGAAACCAGCATCATTTTTGCAATGCTGCTGGGCACTATCATCCTAAAAGAAAAAATGAGCTGGCAAAAAGGTCTGGCAGTGTTACTAACTCTAGCCGGAATCCTGGCTTTGAGGATGAGTCAACTTTAACCACACTCACCCAACTTTTTTATTATTTCGACGACATCGCACGCACCAGCCAAGCCGCGAATAGACTATTGGCTACTTAGCGACACAAAATCAGTGTGGCGGCTTTTCCTGCTTGGGCTGAATACCCTGCTCTGCCCGAATCCGCCTTTCATCCTCAATCACCTCAGCTGGCAATTGGCTCATAAAGCAATGACACAAATGATCATCCACCATCGTCCGTGGCCCATGTGGATGGGCAATATGTTTGTAAACTCCATGCGAGTGTCCATGCGCTTTTACATGCTCCTCAGCACTGGCTGCGCTTTTATTCTTATCAACCGCAGGCGCATGTGAATGAGAATGTGCTTCACCATGAGAATGGCTATGCGCGTGATCGTGTGAATGCCCATGATGACTATGAGAATGGTCACCATGACTATGCCCTTCATGGCTATGCGAGTGTTCACCTTCAGGCTGAAACTCAGCATGGTGATGATGTATATCAATTTCCCCTCTCGCTAAGCGCTCATGGAACGACTTCATCAAGTCATGGTTGTCGACGATTTTACCCGTAGCACACTCTTCAATGCGGGCCATAAACGTATCGATAACATGCGCCTGATCACTCAAATAATATGCCGTCATAAACTTTACATCGGGGTTTTCTTCAGCAACCTTATCCACATAGTTATGAATACGCTGAATTAAGCGGCCTGAGAACAAGAAATAAGGCGCAACGACCACTTTCTTGTAACCAAGCTTTAGCGCCATCTCTAAACCGCGCCCAACTGATGGAAAGGTCACGCCGGAGTACACCGTTTCTGACCAACCAAAACCAAGGTCTTCAGCAGCAATACGGGTTAGCTTACTAGCCTCTGCATTGGCATTCGTGTCAGACGTACCACGACCCACTACAACCAACATCGTGTCATATAAAGCACCAGGGGCAGGCGCTTCAGTGAGATCCATCGCTTCCAAAATCCTCGCTTCAAAAGCAGCGATCATTAGGGGATGCAAACCCAACTCGCGACCGTAATGGATCTTCAAGCCATCATGTTTCTGCTGGTAAGTTGTCAAAACGGAAGGAATATCGTTCTTTACATGAGTGGCGGCAAACAGCATGCCCGGAACCGCGTAAATTTCTTCAATCCCCTGCTCGACCATCCGATCCAGTCCCATGTGGATATTGGGTGATGAATATTCTAAAAACCCATATTCGACAGGAATATTGGGATAGCGCGCCTTCAGACCCTTGGCCAATAAACCAAACTCTTCGCCTGCGATTTTAGAGCGGCTACCATGGCCGCAAATCATTATTCCTGTCTTCTTCATGACAACATTGCTTACTAAAGTTTAAAGGCCGCATTATCACTGCACTCCTGTTGGCTGACAAGAAAGGAAATCACTGTCTTCTTGAAAAGCCATTTATTGAACCCTATTATCCTGTTACCCACTAAAGGGGTAGGCAATAGCAGGGATTTAGATTTGTTTTACTGCTATGATTAGCGACTAATTAATTTACAAATCTAAAAAACACATACATCGGAGAACACCAAATGAGTTTAATGGGAACCTTAGGAAAAGTAGCCATGGGCGTTATCGTCGCTAAAGGCGTTGGTAAAGTTATGGGCGGAGCCGGCGGTGCTGGTGGCGGTCTTGGCGGATTGCTGGGTGGCCTAACAGGCGGACAAGGTGGCAGCACAGGCGGTGGTCTTGGCGGATTACTGGGTGGTCTAACAGGCGGTCAAGGTGGCGCTCAATCGGGCGGCCTCGGTGGCATGCTTGGCGGACTAATGGGCGGCAACAATGCTCAAGCTGGCAACCAGGCGGGTGGTCTCGGTGGCTTGCTTGCAGGTCTAGCAGGCGGTCAAGCGGGCGGCGGTGCAGCAGCAGGCGGCCTGGGTGGATTACTTGGCTCTCTAGGTGGCGCAACGGCTCCACAGCAGGGTTCAAGCACACCTGATTTCGGCAGCATGTTCAACGACGCACTTCAAGGCAAAGAGCCTGAGCAAGTGTCACAAACTGATGAAGAGAACGCGGCAATCTTGCTACGTGCTATGATCAGCGCAGCAAAAGCTGACGGTGAGCTAGACAGCGAAGAGCAGCGCAAGATTACTGAGCACCTAGGCGACGTTTCTGAAGAAGAAGCAGCGTTTGTGCGTAACGAGCTACAGGCTCCTCTTGACCTTGACGGTTTAGTGGCTAGCGTTCCTAGTGGTTTAGAGCAGCAGGTTTACCTAATGTCTCTAATGGCTATCGATTTGGACTCTAAAGAAGAAGCCGTTTACCTTGACTCACTAAGAAAGGGTTTGAACATTAGCGAGCAAGTTAGTAACCAGATCCATGAAAAGCTAGGTGCACCACAGCTTTACGCATAAGCGTGTAGTCACTTAACGTTTCAAATGCTTTATTAAGACGGGCCAACAGCAATGTTGGCCCGTTTTTTATTGCCTACTATGATTAGCTCTAAAAAAAGATGATAAACGCTCCCACTGCTGATAATCTCAGCTTCTTTATGATAAAAGCCAAACCATGCTACAGCTGCTGATACTCCCCATTGCTTTACTCATTGACTACGTTTTCGGTGAGCCAAAACGTTTTCATCCACTGGTAGCCTACGGCGCTTTTGTTGATCGCATCGAGGCATTGCTCAACAGGGGGGCCGAGAAAAAAAGCAAAGGTGCGATAGCCTGGATAGTGGCAGTACTACCGATTGTTACGTTGGTGTGGCTGCTTGACTCTCTTATTGGTGGGTGGTGGTTGAGCCTATTATTTGGTTGGTTAGCGATCGGTTGGGTCAGCCTGAGTGAACATGGCTCGCAGGTCGAGCAAGCGCTCAAAGCAGGCAATATCGAGGAAGCCAGAGAAAAGCTTGGCCGACTAGTCAGTAGAGACACTTCACAGCTTACCCCTAATGAAATCAGCAAAGCCAGTATCGAGTCGGTCCTTGAAAACGGTAGCGATGCCATTTTTGCCCCACTGTTTTGGTTAGCCGTTGGCGGAGCACCGGCGGTAGTGGCTTATCGCCTATGCAACACGCTGGATGCGATGTGGGGCTACCGAAACCAACGCTACGAGGAGTTTGGTAAATTCTCCGCTCGAGTTGATGATCTACTCAATATCATACCCGCAAGACTGACGGCTATTACCTATGGCTTAGCTGGAAACTTCAAAGGCGCTATACAGGCTTGGCGCGCCCAATTTGGCCAGTGGTACAGCCCAAATGCAGGGGTGGTGATGGCTGCAGGAGCCGGCGCGCTCGGCGTGCGCCTTGGTGGCGATGCGGTTTATCATGGTAAAAGCAAAAGCCGCCCTACTTTAGGTAACGGACAAGAGCCAGAGGTCAGTGACCTATCTCAAGCACTCAAACTGGTCGAAAGAAGCGTATACATCTGGGCTATTATTGCACTGCTGATCGGTGCAGTCGGCTTTTTATAAGAGTTCACAAGAGCAAACAATGCTACCCACACACCAACATGGCGGACAGCTGAAACTCGCCAGCGAGCGCTATAATATCCCTCTTGAAAA
>CALAJG010000020.1 GCA_937923375.1 uncultured Leucothrix sp. | reverse complement strand
ATTGGATGCGCGTAGTGCTGAGGAGTTTGCAGGGATAGATACCGGCTATGATTACGTTCGGTTAGCAGGGAAAATTCCCACCGCAGAGAATATCATCAACGGTGAGTATCAAACTTCTCAAAACGAAGATTTGGCATCAATTCTCAAACGCCTTCAAATAGCGCTGTCAAAAAAAGGCATTGCCAGAGACGATCGAATCATCTGGTATTGTGGCACCGCATGGCGCGCTTCGCGGATGTTTGCTTTGACTCTAGCACTAGGCTACACCCAAGTTTCAATTTATGATGGCGGCTGGAACGAGTGGCAGCAACGCCACCCAGAGGATGCTGCAGTACCCTCTACTTATACTCATTAGCAGTCTATTTAGCCGCTACCAGTTTCTTGAAGCGCTCATCAAACTGCTTCTGTAATGCCACTTCTGCACCTGGCATGCAAAGCCATTGGATTTTAAGTTCTTCCATTTCCTCAGCTGCGTTTGCGACAGCCTGACCAATCCCTTGCTGCTTCATCCTATCCAACTGAGTCTGCAAACGTAAGTTTTTATCTTCTTCCGGACTTTCGACATCTAGCAAGATTTCACAGTCGATCAAAAACATTCTTCGTGCTGATGTGTAGCTTGCACGATCTGTATCGCGGGCTTTTTCAAGTCGCTTGGAGAAGCGTTTTCTATAGCGTTTATTACTTAGTTCGAGGTTATTAATTTTATCTTGAAGCGCTGAAACTTCGCTCGGCTCGGCTTGCTCAGGAAGCTGCTCTAACTCTGCACAGAGCTGTGCCTTAGTCGCCAAAACGTCTAGCTCCTTATCGAGTTTTGCTTGGTCAAGGCGCTGCTTTGCACCGTCATAAGCATTACAGGCTTGGGCATACTCTTTTTTTAATCGCTCTATCAACTTTTCCGGAAGTCCATTAGGCAATGGCGGCAGCGCTTTGTACTCTTCCTCAAGCGCTGCAAATTCTTTATCAGACACGGCCAGATCCTGAGTGGATTTTGCCAGCGTGTGAATCTTTGTATGAATCTGCTTATACGCCGCTACCTGCTCATCTTCAACCGAACGTTTGGCTTGTCGAAGATCCTGAATTTTTTGATAGACAGCATCGCTACTAGCTTTAAATTTTACCCATGCTTTCTGGTCTTGGCTTCTTCTGGTAAGCCCGACTTGCTTCCACTTACTCTGGATAAACTGAAGCTTCCCCAGCGTTTGTTCATCGACGTCCTGCTCTAGCATTTGCTCTAACTGAGCCGTTAACGCATGTTTATCTGCAATATTTTTTTCGTATTCAACATCAAGCTTCTGATTGATTTGATCTTTGATTTTTGAGAGTTTATTCCACTGCTTTTGACCGGGACCATGCTCTACATCCTTAATCTTTTTCCAGCGCTTCATTATTTGCGAAACGCTTTCTTCAACCGACTTATAATCAGGCTTAGCGTCCCAATCGGTTGACTCAAATAACTCCTTCATTTCATCCACTAATGGCTCACGACTTTTCAGGTTTGCTCGTTGCGTCTCTCGGCGCTGTTTAAAGAAAACAGAGCACGGCTCATAGGCTTTATCCGCAGCGTCCTTGAAACGTGGCCAATAAGTATCACAAACCGTTGAGGTACCCAGCGCCTTCCAGTCCTGCTGTAGTTTCTTGATTTCAACAGCTTGCTTATCAGGGTTTGGCGTTTTTGAATTTGCTAGCACCTCCATCTGCTCACACAAATTAATGAGCTTTGGCTCCAATGCAAAATCCTTCCAATCGCCCATTTTTTTGACCGACTCTGTCGCTTCCTCAATTCTTTCATCAAGGCTCTTGCGGTCTTTTCCTTCGTAACGGCTAGCTGCTTTAACGACTGCTGCTAACT
The DNA here is from genome assembly GCA_937923375.1 of uncultured Leucothrix sp. Lineage (GTDB taxonomy): Bacteria > Pseudomonadota > Gammaproteobacteria > Thiotrichales > Thiotrichaceae > Leucothrix. Next base: position 2,482 of record CALAJG010000020.1, on the reverse strand, counting down.
CTCTTTGTGCACGCCCCAAATCTCCTCGATTCGTCGCTCCAAACAGGCGGCTTATTCTTTTGTGCAAACTATCTAAAGCATCTTTAGCCTGTTTACGAGATGCTTTGACATTACTCAATACATCATTAGCCTCTTGAACAGCCTCACTTACCGATGCCAAGGTAGGAAAATTACCAGACCATTCAGACCTGTCCGCCTCTCTTAATATTGCTTTCGCATGCTTATGAGCACTAACACTTTCATCCTTATTGCCGGCCTCATTAGCATGCCTTGCATCACGCAAACTGCTGACATGCCGACCCATTTTGATGGCAAACTCGAGAGACTTGCTGGCTTCAGTAAAACGCTCAATACTATTGGCAGATGGCGGGGTAACTTCAGATTCCTTCTCCCACTGCCAGCGCAAGTTGCTGAGATCATCGTTGAGAGCTGTGTTTTCTGTAAGCAATAGATCCAGTGGGTGCGCGGCAACCTTTTCGCACATTGCTTCTAATGTGCTGACTATCTTCTCCTGATTTTCCTGCGATAAACCTAGCGCCATGTTGTTCTTCACATCGGCACTTACCTTTATAAATGCCGGGTCATAAAGGGCCTTTTCATCTTCGGATGGATCAAAGTCCAGTGCATCCCATTTTTTTGAGAGACTGAAAAATTTAACCTTGATCTCATCACTCCACGCGATGTATCTCGATAGTGATTCCATCTGCTCACGGATTGATCTGGCTAACGCTGCATTTTCTTGGTCGAGTTTTTGCTTCGAGTGAATTAAATCAATCTTTGATTTAATTATTTTCTCAGCACTTTTGTCCCGACCTTTTAGATTTCTTCGGGCAATTTCAAGCGAGCCCATACTGTGAATCTGCTTGGCCACCATAACCCGGGTAGCACTAAACGCGATATCACCAATGACATTGGCTTGCTCCGACTCATCCAGATTTAATAGAATCTCATTTCGAAGCTCAGCACTCGGGCAATATTTGGCAATTAGTAGATTTGATTTAGGGTTTCTCGTCAGAAATTTTTTGCAATCTGCTTCGGTAAACGCATTGGATTGGATTAAGTTGCGAAACGAAGATTCTGCAACTTGTCTACTCTCAGAATTTGAGTGTGATAATCGAAGATTGTACAAAACCTGAGGATCAGATATTTTCGCCATGGCGGCATGTTGTACTGCTACATCAACATCATTGGCCGCTAGCTTTTGGAGTATCTCTTGATTAGCGGCAACCGAAACGTCTATCTCCGCTATAAAATGTAATCTTTTCTCTACTGAATTACTTTTCCAACCGGATTTAAAAAGACTCTTTAGCATTTGATGACCCTGTTTTTGTGCTGATCGTTAGGTTTGTTTAAAATCCGATCATTATTTTAGGGGGTCAATTTTCGGCTATTCGCTCCAATTATACAAGGTTGCTATCAGAGAATTCCGTATCGGCTGAAGCAGAGATCTCATAGGTAAGTCATCAACCGTACTCGCCAACCGGGCAACCAGCGCTGCTCATTACTTGCTGGTGGCGCATTGGCTACCCGACGCATCAGCACAAGCTCCGCTGCAGTTGCAAATTCTTTAAGCGCTTCGTCACCTACCGGGGTTGGCTCCATCAGTTCCAGCACTTGCAGTAGACCCCAGCCCACGCCATTGTGCTTTTCAGACGTAACTACACCCTCACCTTTAAAGTTCACATAGTCCACCAGGGGGTAAAGCCCACCAGGTGAAGACTTTACGGTATTGAATCGCTGACGAATGAGCTCGCGTTTTTCAGGTGATCTACCCAATAACATCTTGGGTAAAGCTTGGTCTAACCGTTGGAATAAATAAGAAACTTGTAAACCACTGGTATCGATCAAAAGCTGCTGCAGCTCCTGAAACTTAGGACTATTCCTTGATTGTTCCAGCTGTTCTCTGCTGTCCCACAAGGCACCCATTTGAATCTGCCTAGATAACCAGTTTGGTACTACCACACCGTTATCCTGAAGGTAACGAATCATGCTAGGAAAGCTTTCCGTAAACCCTTGAGATCTACCTGCAGGGAACCAAATAAAGTGACCGACGCCGAGTGACGGAAAGTTTTCATTAGCACTCCAGAAGATTAAGTTCTTGAGCTTTCCACCCGTTTCATTTTGAAAGATCTTTTGGCCGATGATTTGCAGTTGTTCTTGATCAATCCCAGGCGCAACGCCTTGCTTCTGAGCGACTTTTGGGAGACTAATTTGCTTGGGAATTGCTTCGGGCTCTTCCACTTCATTAACTTTCTTAATCGACCGGTCAGTTGACATGCAGCCAGCAACGACAATTAACGCGACACAAGCCGATATGGCTAGCGCTAAGAAGGGGTTGTTCGTTTTTCGTTTTAACAAGTTGGCAAGCATAGGCACAAAAACTGGAAGTTAGACTTTTTAAAGTCTAACATCTACAAAACATCACTGTATCGAATAACTAAGAGCATCTTTGATTAATTATAGCCTTACTGTTAATGATAGT
>CALAJG010000019.1 GCA_937923375.1 uncultured Leucothrix sp. | reverse complement strand
CCTCATGCATACATGATGGAGATGAAATACCAAAACTGTTTGAAACGCAGCGTTTTGATGCCGTGGTTTTAGACTTAATGCTGCCGAATCGAAGCGGTATGTACTGGCTGAAATGGATGAGGCAATACCACTCCTACCTTCCCGTAATAATCATTTCCTCAAAAGTGGGCGAGAATGACAGACTTCAAGGTTTAAAGGCAGGCGCACGAGACTACGTGGTTAAACCATTTCATGAAGCTGAATTGCTAATTCGCCTGGAGAATATCCTACAAAAATCCCCCCGTCATAACCGCCAGTTTTCGGTGGACTTGGGGAATATTCGATTAGAGCTGCAGAAGAATCGAATTTTTAAAAATGGTGTGGAAATAAAGCTAACAGTAATTGAGGTCAACATTCTTAAATTGCTTTATATAAATGCCGGTGCAACACTTAGTCGTGATGATATCTCTCAGCAAATCAGAGGCACCAAGTGTCAAGCTTTGGACCGCAGCATAGACATTCACATCAATCGATTAAGAAAAAAAATGGAAGATGAACCTTCTAAGCCAGTATTTATACAAACCGTGAGGAGCAAGGGCTATTCCTTTCGCCTTCCTGAAACCGCGTTTTAATTAAATCCCCCGAATAAATACTGTACCAAGATTTGGTGAAGTTAAAAAACACCAGTAATGAGACAATCCAAAACAGTTATATAAGCATCAAAAGGTTGCAAATGAAGGTTGCAAATTTGGAATATCACAGCGGTCACTCAATCGATAGATTGGTTGAGAATATTGGACTTGAGGAAAGCAGGTCCTTACTGGCTAAGGCTTTGCCAATAATCATAGTTCGTAAAGATGAAACGCTTAAAGCGCTGGAACAAAGCGACATTTCTGCCGTTCATAAGCAAGCCCATAAAACCTCTGGCTCAATTCGCTTATACGGCTCCAGCCGATTAGAAACACTATTACTTGAAGCCATGTCACTATCCCCCGAACAAACTAAACGCCCTGGCCTTCACCATGAGTTAGCATCCGCATTTGATGCAGCAATCAATGAAATAAAAATGCGACTTAAAACTGATCTCTCTTAAAACCGACACCCTTTACTCATAAATTTTTTAATTTCAGAAATGTAAAGAATTGTTACGTTTGCAATCGTTGTTTTTGTGCCTATGTTAGCTTTGCTGATGTGATTTCAACATCAGTGATGGGAGGGATGGGCAATGATAATCCGACTAGCAAATATGAGTAGGAGAGCCACACTCGGGCTCAGATTAAAGTGTAGCAGTTGTATAAATGGCTCACTTCCAACGCCTACCATAGGCGCGGCCTTTGTACTCTCCAGCATTCTGGGGCTACTCGTTGTTTCTGGTATATTGTTAAAACCTTATGCGGTTCGTGAAGTGGTTATGAGTTGGCATGATCACGTGCAGATGGAAATTGAATATCGGGAGTTATCTCGCATAAGTTACTCCGTTATCAAAGCTGCTTTCTCAAAAGATGATTAGGGATTGTCAATGGGTAAATTTTGCTGCTGTTTAGGCCTATTCATTATTGTAATAATGGATCAAGCTTTTGCTGCTGCTCTAATACTTCTACCATCAGATAGTCCATCAATTGAGTTATTGCCTCACGCAGAGTATTACGAAGATTCTGGAAGACAGTTAACTATCGAAGACTTATTAACTGGTGAAAAAACATTTACCCCACAGTCTGGATACTTCATCAACATAGGCTTTAGCAAAAGTCATCATTGGCTTCGTTTCACCGCCATCAACCAGACACAAGATATACATCGATATTTACAGGTTAGTGGCTCTATCTCACGCGAAGTAAATGTATTCACTGAAGAAAACGGCACCTATAAAAAACAGAAGAAAATGAAATGGTCCAAAACCAATCGCTATCAGTTAGCGTTTGAGCCTGCCAAAGAAACAACAGTTTATGTCCAGATATACGACCCTCAGGGTTCAGCAATCATTTCGCTGCGGCTTTTTAATGCTTTGGGCGCTATAGATCATATCGCCTATTGGCATGCATTTTTCGCCTTTTTAATGTCAGGGCTTTTAGTGTTAGCCGCCTACAATTTTCTGTACTTCATACATCTTCGGGATAGCGCATTTTTAACACTTTCTGTGTTTATCGTCGGCGTTGCTTTAACCATGGGAAATAATGAAGGTTTACTCAGTTTTTTCCCATGGATCCCAGAGAACCTTGGCTGGCTGGGTCCTTCCTTTGTATTTATCGTGCTAATCAGTGGACTTCGCCTTGGAATAAGGCTACTTGACGTTCGCCAACAGCAACCAGAGTTGCTTGTTTGGTATGACCTGGGCAGCATTCTCGGCTTGGTTCTAATGAGTGTTGCGCTAACTTACGGCAACGGCCTTACTCTCGCAGGGTTTCTTGGAATCTATGGATTATCATTAATTATACTAACACTTGTCAGGCTATTTAAGAGTGATCACAGGCTACCAAAAAGTTTAGCCGTCGCAATGATGATTTTTTTGATGTCGTCTATACCCCTAATGTTAACCGTTGTAGGGGCAATAGAATATTACCCGCTAGTCACCAACTTGTTTTACATCGCAACGCTAATCTCATTGCTGATTATGTCATTAACTCAGGCGGAGAAAATACGCCTTCAAAGTGAATACTTAGAACGAACCGCAGCAAGCAACCAAGCCAAAGATGAATTTCTAACGACAATGAGTCATGAGTTACGCACCCCGATGAACGCAGTTGTTGGAGCGGGGAGATTGTTGAAGCTGACTGAACTCTCAAAAGAGCAGACAGAGTATGTTAGTCGATTAAATGACTCTTCAGTCCACATGCTATCACTGGTTAATGATCTGCTGGACTTAGCGCGTGTCGACCATCAATTACTTGAACTTGAGGCGGTACCATTTAAGTTAGAGGAACTACTAAGTACGTTAAAACAGTTAGTGGCTGAGTCAGCCTCAAACAAGCAGCTGGCATTAACCATAGACAACCACTTTTTGCCCCTTAAAAAGCAGCTGATTGGCGACCCAACCAGACTTAACCAAGTGCTCATCAATCTTCTTGGAAATGCCATTAAGTTTACCCCTAGCGGTAAAGTATCACTTGCAATCACTCCTGTTGAAATAAGCGAGGACGAAGCGTGCCTAAGCTTTGAAGTTAATGACACAGGGGTAGGTTTAACCAAAACACAGCAAGAACGGCTCTTTCAGGTTTTCAGCCAAGCCGAAAGCAGCACTAATCGACAATATGGAGGCTCAGGCTTAGGTCTGGCGATCAGTCAAAAACTAATCACAAGAATGGGCGGTGAAATAACCGTCCGCAGCATCTATAAGCAAGGTAGCTGCTTTAGTTTCACGTTGAAGTTTCCATTAGCGGCCAGCACGCCAAAACAAGAAAAAGAACTGCTTACACTTCCTCAAAACCTAAATGGATTTAAGGTATTGCTGGTTGACGATGATGAAATGAATCGCTTTTTTGGTGATAAGCTCTTGCAGGCCTGTGGCGTAGAAGCGGCGGTTGCAGAAAGTGGTGAAGAGGCAATTGAGCTGATACAACGGCATAGTTTTGATCTAATGTTTATGGATATCAGTATGCCTAATGTCGACGGTTATGAAACAACTAGGAGAGTTCGGTTACTCCCGGGATTTAACGATTTAGTCATTGTCGCACTAACGGCCCATGCAGTGGCAGGCGAGAGAGAACGCTGTTTAGCAGCAGGGATGAATGATTATCTATCTAAACCTTTTGAACTGGATGACTTACAAAACATGATAGTCAAGTGGCTTGTAACATCTGAAACCAATACTCAACTTGGCTGATGCAGATGATTAAATATTGTCTGCTGCTGATTTTCATATTTTGCATGGAAATCATTCAGGCGGCTCCCCAACCTACGGTCATACTCACTAACGAATCCAGTAAACTCAGCCTTGCCTCTCACATGGACATTTTGGAAGACCCGAAGCACACGCTAAGTATCCAGCAAGTTATTACCCCTGATTACAGTGAGCAGTTTCAACCAAACACACAGAAAACACCAAACTTTGGCCGAACTCGTTCGGCTTATTGGGTACGATTTACTCTGCTAAACCAATCTGATTTAAAATGGTATACGAGGATAAATTCGCTGCTGGGTCAAGACGTCGTGCTCTATGTATTTGATGCCGACAAGCGAGACATAAGCAACGACATCACTCGTAATCTGCCTGACTATGGACCGCATGCCTGGTCACTGACCTTACCTAAGCAAAAACCCTTGACGTTTTATTTACGTGCGAGCAATGGTGACTCGATACTTAGCCTACCTATCGAACTATTTTCCTCAGATGCTTTTATCGAACAAACACGACAGGATCATAATCTCTATGCCAGTATAATTGCCGCCCTGCTAATAATGGCTATTTATAATTTACTGTCTTTTGTGGTGCTGCGCGAGAGTAGTTATTTAACCCTGGCTATCCACATCGCTTCCGTGGCCGCAATTTTGCAGATAACGCGACCGGTATATGCCGGCTTGGATTTTCTGCAAGACACAGGCTCGCATTTTTTTACGGCACCCATATATATTGCAGTCATTAGCTTTCTCATATTTTGTCGTCAATTGTTAAAGACCCAAGTAAGTACACCCACATTGGATAAACTTATATTGGGCATAACCATAGTTTCAGCGGGACTGACCTTTGTGACAGGCTGGGTTCCTCAAGGCACTTATTTGCCCCAACTGATGTTCGTTCTCGCCTTTGTTCTGATCTTAGTAGCCAGTGTAATCGGGAGTTATCAAGGCAATCGCATTGCTAAGTATTTTCTGTTTATCTTTGCAATTATCCTTTTGATGGTGATACCTAACGCTGTTGTTAATGTTGTTGCGGCTGCACATTGGCAAAGCGCCAAACTCTACTCCACCGGTCTGGCTACTCTAGTATTTTTATTATTATTGTCGCTAGTGCAATCCGAAAAAATACGCGGATGGCGTGAACAAGAACAACGGGCTTCCGTTAGCAAAGAGGCGACAGACAATTTCCTTATGAACATCAGTCACGAGCTACGGACGCCGGTACAAGCGTTGATTGGTATTGGCGAGCTGTTCAGGAAAACACCGCTCAACCCGACACAACAGAATTATCTACAAAAGCAGGAATATGCCTCTCAACATTTACTGGATGTAGTCAATGATATTCTGGATCTTGGGGCGATGAGCCGAGGGACTCAGGCAGCCCATACGACTCAAGAACGATTTAATCTTGACCGTATAATTGATGACATTACCCAACTGTTGAGTGTGTCAGCTGAACAGAAAGGATTAACATTAAGAGTTTATATAACACCCACTGACTGCCCTACTTTGCTGGGTGATGCAGGGCACCTGAAGCAGGTTCTCCTTAACCTATTGGACAACGCCATAAAATACACTGACAAAGGTGGTGTAAAGCTGGATATTGTTCTCTCAAACACTACTCATCCCTCCATGATGACGGTGCATTTTGAAATTAGTGATACAGGAATAGGCATTCCTAACGACCAGCATCCTCATCTGTTTAAACCATTCTTTCAAGTTGAGAGCGCTAACCGACGGCGTAGCGGTTCTGGCTTAGGTTTAGCAATCAGCTACCAATTGGTCAAGCAAATGGGGGGCGAATTACAGTTAAGAAATCAAAACCACGCAGGAACCTGTTTTTTCTTCACGCTCAACTTTCCAATACTGTCTGAGACTGAACAAGCAGAAACCACTGTTCGCAAAAATATAGACGCCACAATGCTTATGCCAGGCATCCATCTACTTTTTGTAGAAGATGACCCGCTCAATCAGCTAATTGGTCAAAAATTGTTAACGGCAAAAGGCGCTATAGTCACCTTAGCGGGTACTGGAAGCGATGCAATTCGCCAGATGCAGCAGCAACCTTCTGATGTCGTGCTAATGGATTTAGACCTGCCCGACATGAATGGTTATGAAGCCACTCGAATAATCAGGGCTGATAAAAACATCCCCAATCGCCCAATCATCGCGTTGACTGCGCATGCTATCGGCGGAGAGGAGGAAAAGTGTCTGAATGCAGGGATGAATGATTATCTGGCTAAGCCGTATGCTATTGACGAATTAATTGAAATAATTTTAAAGCATGTAGACTTGACCAAGATGTAATTCTTAAACGTTATGCTTTTTAAAATTCTCAGCCTGCTCAAACACATCCTGATAGACCTCATCACGGCTAATCGCTGGCGGATAGCCAAAGTCAGGCAGCTAGCGCTCTCAAAGCGACCGGACTCAGCACAAAAAAGAAGTGTTTGAACTTGGCCTCAAGCTACTTGTATAGAGAAATCAGCAGCAGGCTATTAGAAAACTGGAACTACACGGAAAACTAAAATGGGAAGGTAACCTCAGTGGAATGAGATAAGTAGATTTGTGTACGGCTCTATTGCGATTTTAATAAATCGCTCATCCTTATTATCATCGAACCTTCAGGGTCAAACGGATTATTTTCAAACCCCCACCGCTCGTAAAACTTTCTCACATCATCATCCACAGGATGAGTCACCAAACCAAAACCGCCAATCTGAGTTGAGATATGCATTGCCGTTTTGAATGCAAATAACAGTAGATTACTTGCAACTCCCTGTCCTTGAAAATCTATATCTACTGCTAATTGGCCAAGTAGCAGAGCGGGAACAGGATCTGGCATATTTCGTTGGTTTTTCTTAGCCAATAAAGAGCGTCTTATCTCAGTAGTCGCAAGACTGACATAGCCAACAATCCTGCCTGTTTTGACATCACATACAATGTTAGTACGAGACACGTTAGACGCCTGATTTTTCCACGCGTGATTATGAAACCATTTGTTCAATGAGTCTTTACCACAATCAAAAGACACTCTGTCGTCTTCACGAACCAACGGCCTCGGCTTTGTTATTCCCATATTGGTTTCATATTCAATAATTCTTTTAATTCTGGAATAACTTTTGCAGGTTCATTCATCCACGACTCAAACTCTTCCCACTTTTCAGCTGGAATTTCTACCACAGTTTTTGCCAGAATTTCCATTTCAGCAGATTCTAGTGCTTTCTTGCGGATAAAGTCGCTTAAATTTGTATGGGCGTGTCTAGCTGCAGTCTCCAACAGATTCCGCTCTGTTTCACTAACGCGCACGCTAAGTACAGTTGTTGCCATTTTCATTCACCTTATTTCGGTATGACAATAGCATACACCCATCATACCTTAAACATCAAACTCAACAGCAATTTAGAGCAACCTAAAGCGACATATCCAACCTGTCAGCCACACTCAAAACACTCTCTTTCAACACCTCAACCAAATGATCAATCTGCTCCTTACCCATCACAAGTGGCGGCGACAATATATTCAAATGCCAAACCGGCCTTACCATCACACTCCGCTTTTCACACTCATCCGATATCAACTTAGATATCCCAATTTCATCCGGCAGTAATTCTTTAGTTTCTTTATTCGCCACGTACTCAACACAGTGCATATACCCCATGCCACGTACATCACCCACCAACGGAAGATCCTTCAACTCCTGCAAACGCTCAGCGAAATAAGGTCCCATTTCCTGCACATGGCCACAAAGGTTTTCACGCTCCATTATTTCGATG
>CALAJG010000018.1 GCA_937923375.1 uncultured Leucothrix sp. | reverse complement strand
CGCAGTTCACGGGCTTTCCAGGTGATGGTGCCGGAGCCGGTGCGTTCATTTTTAAACCAGCCATTAAGCATAGGACCGACGCTCAGTGCGATCGCTGGAATGTTTACCGTGGCGGCAGCCATCAATAAGGCGGGAGTTGTTTTATCGCAGCCAACGGTCAGCACAACACCATCAATGGGATAGCCGTAAAGTGTTTCCACAAGTGATAGATAGGCAAGATTGCGATCCAACATCGCAGTCGGTCGCTTGCCAGTCTCCTGAATTGGGTGGACCGGAGTTTCAATGACGGTACCACCTGCAGAGATAACGCCGTCACGCACCCGCTTGGCAAGTTCCAAATGATGGCGATTACAGGGCGATAAATCACTTCCTGTTTGCGCAATGGCAATAATGGGCTTTCCCGACTGAAGCTCTTCGCGGGTTAAACCATAGTTCAGGTAGCGCTCCAGATAGAGCGCTGTCATTTCAGGATCATCTGGGTTGTCAAACCATTGGCGCGAACGTAAATTCTCTTTCTTCATCATGGGAGGAGGACTCTCGTATTAACTTAACGACTGGGCAAAGTAGCGAACGCGCGTTAAGCGTTTAGATTATCAGGACGTTTTAAATGCTCACGAATAAGCGCACGAACCAGTGATTCATCACGTTTTAAGACGGCATCGAGGATATTCTGATGATGCGTCACATTCTGAGCAATATTAGAAAATGCTAAATCAGTCGTAATCAGCTGCTGTCTAAATCGGTGGTAGACATTCTCATGAAACTCCATCAAGAGTTTTGAGTGACATTTTTCAATAAGGGTAGTGTGGAACTTCATCTCAGCCCCACGCCATATTGCCAATAGTTCCGCACTACCATCGAAACCATGCTTACTGATGTGAGTTTCGATATGTTTCAACTCGTGGTGTGCAGCGGAAAGTCTGGCTTCCCAAGCTACGCCACCATTCCTGATCGACAGGCTTGCACCTTCACATTCCAACATGATTCTTGTCTGCCTCAAATCATCCTGCAGCTCTAGTGAAGGCTCTGGCATGCGGAAGCCGCGTTGTTCCAAAAAGTCAACCAAACCTACTGACGACAACCGAAGCAATAATTCTCGCATCGTGCCTGCAGACACATTGTATGCATGACGGAGCTCGTCTGTGCGCAGACGTTGGCCTGCCTCGAACTCACCGCTGATGAGCCTGTCGCGAAGTTGCACGTAGATATTTAGTTCACTTGATGACATAGCCAGCTCTTCGAAGGATTCACAATAATATAGAAAATTTTGAGAATTAAAACAAATTTTAAAATTTTCAATCAAGTCATGAATTTTAAGAATTTTGATTGAATTACAGAAAATCTCTGATATTGTTAGGCCTGATAGAACGATCTGGCCAACACGGTCATAAATTAAACTGATGAAATCTTGAGTATGGAGGAGATTTTACAATGACAATTGCTAAGAAACTCGGCATAGCACTATCGGCTGCGGCAATCGCAACAGCGACTATGGGCACGGCTTATGCTGCTTCACACGAAGCAAAGAAAACTAAATTACGTATCCAAACGCATTTCTCAACTGAGACACTATCGGGCAAAATGGCTCAGCAGTACGTTAAAGACGTTCAGGAAATGTCTAATGGCGAAATCGAAATTGAAATGTTTTACGCATCGTCAGTTGTCAAGTCTCAAGAGACTTTTGATGCTGCGGTTAACGGTATCCTTGATTGTGATATGACTGGTGGTGCTTACCAGACTGGTAAAAACCCAGCATTCCAGTTCACTGGTGACTTGATGGGTGGTTACGGCAATCCCTACCAGCAGTTATCATGGATGTTACATGGCGACGGCCGAGCGGCAGTAAACAAGCTATATAACAAATACAAGATGGAATTTGTTGGATGGTGGATCCCTGGCCCAGAGTCTCTGACATCTACCAAGCCTATTCGCAACATAGCTGACTTTAAGGACTGGAAATTCCGTTCACCTCCGGGGCTTGCGACGAAGGTATTCGCTAAAATGGGTGCTTCGCCAATTGTAATGGATTTCAATGAGATCTTTACAGCGCTAGAGACAGGCATCATTGACGGTGCAGATGCAGCTAACCTGACTAACAACATTGGTCTGGGTCTGTACGAGATTGGTAAGCACACTAACTATCCTGGCTTCCACTCAATGCCTGCTGATCACTTGGCCTGTAACAAGAAAGTTTGGGACAAGCTACCAGCACATCACAAGAAGATCATGACGGTTGCTATGGAAGCACTTGCACTTCGCAACGCGACCATCAATGAAGTGAAAAATGCTGAAAACGCAGTAGCTCTAAAAGAGAAAGGCATCAACTTGTACGAGTGGTCTCCTGAAGAGCTTGCGAAGTATCGTGATGCGGTTCAGAAGGGTTGGACTGAGTTTGCTACAACTCCAGAGGCCAAAGACTTGTTAGAATCACACATTAAGTTCTTGAAGAATCTTGGTGCGATGAAGTAATAAGGAAAGGTCTATTTTCCTAAAGACGGCGGGGCCTAATCACCCTGCCGTTTTAGTTTAAGCAGATAGTTAAGCAACACTGATTAGGGGAGCAAAATCATGATTGAACATAAAAGGCGGGGCTGGATTGACGCCTTCACTTGGCGGTTTAGTAGAATCGCAATGGCTCTGCCAGGTATTATCGTCGTCATCATGATGTACGAAGTATTCATGCGCTATGTTTTGGAGTTACCCACCATCTGGGTGAACGAAATGAGCCTATGGATGGCGGGATGGGTTTACCTGCTTGCTGGGATTTACGCCATGCAACAGCGCAGTCATATCAGAATCACCATGCTTTATGATGTGGTACCCCGTTGGCTGCGGCGTTTTTTCGACATTCTTAGTACTTCTCTGATTATCATTTGGGTTGCAGCAACAATATGGGGCGGCTTTAAC
>CALAJG010000017.1 GCA_937923375.1 uncultured Leucothrix sp. | reverse complement strand
AACTCATAATCCCAACGCGTCCCCGTTCTAGCCAAAATCGCCTTGTTATCGTTTAAGTCAAGATTAAATAACTCACTGATATCGCGGAGGTTGATCATATCAACATCCATATAAATTGCCTTACCTTCAAAGTTGCACGCTTCAGGAATGGCCCATCTAAAACCGGTGAATGGTGTTGCCCAATGCCGTGAACTCCACCCGCGCCAGCCGCAGTACCAGAGAGATCTAGAATCCCTAGATTGTCGCATCCATGTTATATCAAGCGGCTGACTGCTATGTTTTCTGAGAGTGTACTCAAGCACCATTTCAGCCTCGGCATCCTCCCCGTTCGGTGAAGTACCTATAAATATTCTAATTGCCTGAAAAGGGATCTGGGTCATGAAAGCTAAATTCTGCTTAGTTTGTGAATTAACTTAATGTAATCCTGCGTGATGGATTTTAACGAGCAGGCATGGAAAATATCTTCCATTATCGACAGAGCATACTTCCATTCTTTTCCCTGATAAGTACCCTGCATTTTACTAATTGTAGCATTGATATCTTCCTCTGAATCACTGGGGATATAATAAGGGTAGTCGTCAGTTAATAGCTCTACTTCATGTCCCTTTCTAGAGATCACCGGAGACTTCGCGAATGCGGCAGTGGCTATTTTTGTCAAAGGTTCATAATGATAGAAGTGTTTGTCTGGCTTTACTATGTAGTGAGCATTATATGCTGGAAAGAGCTTTTCCGACATCTTCTCGTATGAAAAGGCTTCATGGATATCAATACTGGTCAGCTTATCAGCAAGGTGTGCTTTTCGTGGCAACCCAAAATATGCCGTCTTAACCTGATTTAAGGTTGTGCTTGGTCTTTGAGTGAAGCGGGCATCCCAATGATGATAAATCGTCGTACAAATTTCGGGATATTTAAATAGGTGCTGGTAGGCTTTTTTGGTTTTATCGCTACAAAATATTGCACCATCAATTTCTTTTAACAGCTGTTTTTTTTGCTTGGTAAAAAGCTTACTAAATAGTGAATCAGGTTCTTCCAGTGCGTCAATTGTGTCTAATATGTCTAAAATAATAATATTTGTTGGATCAAGAAGGGGTCTAATTTTACGATAGTTGCGTGGTTTAATTAGAAAGATTAGCGTTTTTTTTACTTCCACACATTCAGAGAGTGGCTTGACCTCAACAGGAATAAATCTACCAATAGCCTGAGAAACTTGAAAGGCCCGCAAACGCACTGATCCATTATTAACTCTGTTATCTTCATAAGAAAATATGACTTTCAATGCGTTTGCCTGCCCTGAAGAAAAGTTAAAAGATAAGTTTTACTATAGCTCTAACCGCGGCACAGTAACAAAATTATTCGCCAAAAGCTCTGGCTCACCATCCCATCGATAAGCACACAGCTTGCCATCACGTCGAGCAATACTATAGTCCACACAGGCAATATTAGTCATCAGCGGCGCAGGTGTACCCGCCATCCAGTAGTGGCCAACAAACAGCGGTTTTTCGGATTGAGGATAATTAACCAAATGGTTTTCCTTTATCGTATCAGTAGAAATGTGCGGTAAAGCCGCCTCCGGCCCCATAAACGCTGATCGATAGGTTGTAGCGGTTGTATCCCACCAGCGAACTCGCATGTTGTAGCGTCGAATACCGCCCGGATCGACGAAACTGTGGCCGTCTCCCAAACGAATTTCTTTTCCTTTTAATAAGGTTTCCAATGACTCATGTTCCCAACGTTCAGGGTCTGACGCAGCGGTTAGCAAATCCTCAGATAGATAAGGTGTGTTGTCATAGTGATAGCAAATCTTATCAATCTCACCTTGGTCCCAACACGCGTGAATGATACGTAACTTATCAAGCTCCAGCCACATAGGTAACGTGGAAAACCAATCAATAACTTCTGCATATTTTTCAGCATCACCATCAACGGCATCAAGAAAAGCTTGATGGTTTCGTTTGTTGCGCTCACTGTGTCTCCGCAAAAAGCCGCCATCTTTAGGGTCGCTAGTTGCATAGGCAATTGCATTGAATTCATGGTTACCCATCACAGCCATTGCATGCCCACCCTCAACCATGGCCTTGGCACAATCAACCACTTCAAGCTGTTTTGGTCCTCGATCAATAAAGTCGCCTACAAAGATCAACTTTCGGGTAGCGTGCTGATAGCAGCCATCAATCAACTTGTAATTCAGCTTGTCTAACAGCGAAACCAGCGTGTCGTAACAGCCGTGGATATCGCCAAGAATGTCATATTTCATATCAAAAATTATCGTGATTCACACTAAGTGTTGATTGATTAACTTAAAAAGTGCCGTTAAGCATATAAAAATGTAGTTTAAAGCAGAGAAAAGTGATTTTATGCTTCTTTTATGCCCTGTTCTAAGGCTGCAGACTAATGTACAGTATGCCCCACGAATAATGTAAAAGCAGAGGCCGTTATGAGCAAAAGAGATGATTTGATTGCTAAGTATGCATCGGATTTAAAGGAAAAATGCGGTATCACACCGGATATGGATTTCCTAACAAAAGTAACCATTGGCTGTGGACCTTCTATTTATAATAAGGACTCTTCCAGCATTGCAGGAAGCGACAAAACAGAGTTAGCGACAGTTAAGAATAACTTCCTTATCAAGAAGCTTGGTTTGTCTGATGGACCTGAGCTAGATGAAGCGATCGATTCAGTTCTAACAACCTACGGAAAGTCTAACCCAAATAAGCTGCGTGCAGTTGTTTATTACATGTTAGCAAAGCACTTCAAGAAAGAGTCTGTTTACGATAAGTAAACAACGACTAGGTTTTAAAGCCGCTGTTCTTTAACCGGAACAGCGGCTTTTTTATTGTCTACCTGTTAGTCTTTCATTGGGCTTCACTTAACGCCAACGTTTACTCAGCTGGCTCAATTAAACCAATCTTCGCTGCTCGTTTTTTCCAACGAAGACGTGCCAATTCTCGCATATCTTCTGTGTTATCCATCTCGTCAATGATCTCTCTACCTAGCATGGTTTCGATCACATCTTCCATGGTAACGATGCCCGCCATTCCACCGAACTCGTCAACCACAACAGCTATGTGTTCACGTTTTTCTAAGAATTCATTGAATAAATCGGGTATTGGGTAAGCTTCTTTAATTAGGGAAATCGGCCGCTGAATCGTTGAGACTGGTTGCTCACCTTGCTTAGCCAGCATCTTTTCTAGCAGCTCATTCTTCAGGATAAATCCCTGTATATGATCCTGATGATCTTTCTCATAAACGGGAATTCTGGAAAAGCGCAGGTTCTTATTAGCCTCATAAAACCCAGCAATAGTTATAGTTTCTTCTACCTTCACCACCACGGTGCGTGGGGTCATCACATCACTCGCTTGTACGCTGTTGAATTGCAGCAAATTATTCAGGAGGTGTGATTCGGTTTGCGCAAAAACACCTTCTTGTTCACCCAGTTCAGTCATTGCCAAAAAGTCAGAGCGGGTAAATACTGCTTGCTCCTTATCCTTCTTGAGCATTTTCGTTAGCAGTTGGCTGAACCACACCAGTGGGTAAAGAACTTTAATCAACCAAACCAGCGACTTAACGGTGAAGTTACACAGCTGCTTCCAGTAGTTTGCTCCCAATGTTTTTGGGATCAGCTCGGAAAAGATCAGAATTGCCAGTGTCATACCCGCCGGAACTATAAAGCCCGTGATAATAGGGTTAGAGTCTGCCCAGATTTGAGCTGCCTGGCTGCCCACACCCAGCGCACCCACAGTATGGGCGATGGTGTTGAGGGTTAGAATAGCCGCTAGCGGTTGATCTATATTCTGTTTAAACACCTGTAACTGATTTCCAACCGAGGTGCCTTCTTTAAGTTTTATTTGTGCGTAAGATGGCGTGATACTGAGTAAAACCGCTTCCCAGAGTGAACAGAGGAATGAAAATAGTAACGCGATCAGAAAGAATATAATTAACAGAGAGAACATGGACTGAGTCACAATTTATTTTAGTTGGGGGGTATTTTAACGCAAAGCGAAGAGTTTTGATGAAAAATCTCTACAAGCTGCATTTCAGTTTGCTTTATTGTTTGTTTTAAACCGTGATCTAGGCAAAGCGAATTAAACAGATATGCAACCAGTGTTAGTATAAAAGCTATGCTGGTTAGCACTACATGAGGAGAGGTTATGTTGGATTTTTCAAAGATTCGTAGGGATTATGAGTACGCGCGGAAACATTACTCACTAGAGGTTCCGGGGCAGTTCAATTTCGCTTTTGATATCGTTGACGCCAAAACGGCAATCTCGCCTGAGCAAACCGCCATCGTGGCCGTATCCGGGGATGGCAATGACGTTCGCCCCATTAGCTATCACTGGTTAACACAATCTTCTAATCAATTTGCAAATGCACTACATTCGCTCGGTTTGAGTGCCGGTGATTTTGCTGCGGTAGTCATCCCACGCGTGCCCGCTTGGTATACGGTGATGTTTGCCTGCATGAAGCTTGGTGTGATTTCGATGCCCGGCACTAGCTTGCTCACGGGTAAAGACATTGCTTATCGGGTTCAGAAGTCTTCTGCAAAAGCCGTTATCGTTGGTGAAGAACATTGCGACCTTATCGATGCGGTAAGAGAAAACTGTCCCAGCCTAACAATATTTATCGTGGTAGGTAAAGCACGTGCGGGTTGGTTATCACTAAATGACCTATGTGTCGCAGCCAACGATCAATTTGATCGCGATGCCTTCCCAAAAAACAACGCCGAAGACACGATGATGGCGTACTTCACATCAGGCACGACTTCAATGCCTAAGTTGGTTCCGCGCAGCTATGCCTATGGTTTGGCGCAACTTGCGACGGGTTTGTTCTGGATGGATTTGCAGCCGGATGATCTGCATTGGACGCTCACTGATACCGGATGGTCAAAAGCAGCTTGGGGAATGTTATTCCCCCAGTTCCTGCTGGAAACGACCTTTGTGCTCTACGATGGCCGTGGCACATTTGATGCCGATTTGCACCTACGCCTTATAAAAGAGCTGGGAGTAACGACCTTTTGCGCACCGCCGACAGTGTATCGGCTATTTGCCAATATGGATTTGTCGAGTTATGACTTGAACGGCCTGCGTCGCTCGTTTGGCGCAGGAGAGCCGCTCAACCCCGAAGCTATTCGTAATTGGGAACAACATACAGGCACCATTATTGCGGATGGTTATGGGCAAACAGAAACCGTCAATATTGTGGCGAATTTCCCAGATGTACCCGTGAGATTCGGCTCCATGGGTAAGCCTGTTCCTGGTTTTGATGTGGATGTGATTGATGATGACGGCAATCGCTTAGCCAATGATGAAATAGGCCACATTGCTGTGCGTATTACTGAAGAGTGGCCGCCTGGATTATTTCATGGATACTTTACAGTCAGCGAGCAAGAGACTGATAAGCGCGCCTTCAAACATGGCTGGTATTACACAGGCGATACAGCAACTCGTGATGCCGATGGTTATCTTTGGTTTATAGGCCGTGCGGATGACTTAATTACCTCCGCCGGTTATCGAATCAGCCCATTTGAAGTTGAAAGCACCTTGATTGAGCATGAGGCAGTGGTGGAAAGCGCGGTTGTTGCTAAACCAGATGATGTGCGCGGTGAAATTGTCTGCGCTTTTGTAGTGCTAGCCGAGGGGGTAGCGGGTAATGATGCCTTGGTTAAAACTATTCAGGGTTTTTGCAAAACACAGAGCGCACCGTTTAAATACCCTCGTGAAATTCATTTTGTAGAATCCTTGCCTAAAACAATTTCAGGCAAGATTCGACGGGTTGAGCTGCGGGACTTGGTCTAGCACCAACCCTCCATTGTCGGAGCCTCTTAAAAATTATCATCTTCCGCTTCGAGCATCGCTTGGCTGATGTGACGACCAAACTCACCTTCAAAGCCAGACCATTTTTGGTATGTGCTCATACTAGGAAGCAGCTCCGCTTTCAGCTCATAGGGTTCTTTGTCATCCCCAACGGCTTGTTCAGACGCTTCATAAATGGTTTCCAAGTAGCTTTTAAAAATCCCTAATATTTCCTTGCCACCGGTTGGTCCGTGGCCAGGCACCACTATCTCCACCTCGGTTTCTAGCGCTTTTTCAATGGAGGCGATATTGCCTTGGAAGTTACCATCCGACATTCGGGCAATGCGCTGATACGTCACATTGTCACCGGTGATGAGTACCTTTTCTTC
>CALAJG010000016.1 GCA_937923375.1 uncultured Leucothrix sp. | reverse complement strand
TATTCGCATCAAGCGAGCAGCACGACTTCAGGTGATGATTACTGTTGAAGACACCGGTCAGGGCATTGCAACTGAAGATTTACCGCATGTGCTGGAGCCTTATTTCAGATCCACCAATGGGCAGCAGGCTTATCATGAAGGTAAAGGTCTTGGTTTGGCGATTGCCTCTAAGTTGTTGGCGCTGCATGAGTCGGAGCTGGTTGTAGAGAGTGAGCTTGGTAAAGGGACTAAGTTTAGTTTTCGGTTAGCAGCGGCATAAACGCTTATCACTTGAAAAAGTTATTCGGTCTTAACTTTTCTCATTAGAATTTACCCCCTATCGAACTGAAGCGGGGGCTATTTATCTGCCTGCTGTTTATATCGAGAGGTCTTCACTCTGATGAAGTGAAGACATACCCTACAATTCCCTCGCTTTTCCAACCAAGATTAACAAGCACACTGTTTTCGTTAGCATCTTTTGTCCAATGGTGCTTTTTTATGGACTGGTTATAAAGTCTATAGAGTGGAGTAGATCCCGGCACTTGGCTAGCAAAGAAATATCCAGCAACTCCTTCTTGCCGCCAACCCGAATTACCTAAGCTTGCGTATTCTACCTCCGAAAGCGTCCAAAGATGGACTTTTAATTCTAGATGATAAAGCCTATACCAAGGTTTAGCCGTGACGTTATTGACTGTTACTGCTGAATCATAGATATAATAACCCACCCCTTCTAATTTCCAACCCAAGGTACCTAAATGATTATATTCTGCAACATCTTGTGTGTAGAAGTGTCTTTGATCATGTTGGTTGTAGAGACGATAGTAAGGGATCCGAACATTTGGTGGCCTAGAAGGTAAGCCATTGGCCAAGGAAAAGGTTCCAAAGTTAGAAATTGGTGAACTCAATAACCACAAGAAACCATTTATTGAGCCTCGGTCCATGGCTGGTATAACTTCCCATGGGTTTGTTGTGGGAACTTCGCGGAAAATTTGAGGGATGTTGTTACCATTAGCTTCTATCGAACCATAGTAGAATTTTACATTAGCTGATTGAGGATTAGCTGGACTAATCTTATAACAGCGTTTGACTCCATCACTAGTATTTGGACAGGTTTGATTTCCATATAGCTCAACCACTGTGCTCCCAAGAGAGTTAGCAGTTGTAATGTCTACGCCAAAGTATTTCCCTACCGTGCCAGCGCGATTGTAAATTTTCCCAAAACTTGTTGTCACGTTAGGAGCAACGTTTCTTCTTTGTTTGAACAGTCCATTGTTAGTAACATTACCGTCAACGGAGACCAAAGATTCGGCGACTACAAACGTACTCGCTTGGCCAATAAATAAGTTATTCTTAACGTATGTATCCTGAACGAAATTGCTTACACCTGAATTGATATTCAGGTTGTGAAAACTCAACCCAGACCCAGACCTTAAGCTTATATTATCCATATATGACCAGTTGCCTGAACTAGCGGCTATGTGCTTAAAACCAATAAAATAATCGCTGGATTGATCAACTGAGAATTCAAGTGACATGGAGCCTTCAGTGCTTGTTGACCCCAATATTTTGTTCATTGCGCTAGAATCTGGACTTTCTCCTATATATACCTGAAGAACATCACCCGGTGAAAAGGATTGATTGAAGTCAAGGTTCAATGCATAGCTAATGCCACTAGTCAAACTCAAAACATCAGAATGTAGCCAGCTATCTCCTTGATTTCCGGCAGCAACGGCACGACCACTGCCATCTCGATTCCCTCCATACCAGCCTGACTCATTAGTCCAAGAATCTGGCAAGTAAATGGTGCTAATTGAAGAAGTTGAAGTTCCGTCAGCTTTGGAAAAGTCTTCAATAACCTTGGTTTCAGCAACAACTTTGTTAAGTTGCTGGTTGACACCATCCATAACAACAGTACTTGTGCCTGCTTTGAAGCCCTGAACACTATTCTCCTGCCAGTTACCCGCAAGATTGATCCTAAATGCACCAGCGCTCAAAGTAGCGCCGCTACTAATTTGTAAATTTCCGTTAATATCCAGATTACTCTCTAACTCAACATAGGTACTGTCTGCACCACTTCCAATCTTTAAATTTCGAAATGAGGAGCTAGTTGTAAGGGTAATGCCAATAGGGCCACTGAGCTCAACAGTTCCCCCCTTAGCGATAAAACCACCGTTGTCCTCCCAGCTCCAACCAACACTTAATGTTCCAGCGGTCATTTCAACCGTAGCACCATTTTCTATGGTCAACTCACGGGCCATTGCTGCAGAGGTGATTACTGGATAACGAGAGCGCCCTGCTGGGATGAGGACATTGTCAAAAGATCTGGGAACACGCCTGACCACACTTGTCGAGCCCGGAGCACCTTGATTCATGCGCCAATTCCCGGGATTCAACCAGTTCGAATCAGCTTCTCCTGTCCATGTAATTCTGCTGTCACGAAACTTTGATGTGATTAAAGACTTGGCATCGAAATTAGCTTTATTATCAGCATCACAATTAACTGCTGGCAATGGATCACCTGTTGTACAGTTCGTATTTGTACCTGCTGCCACACCAGTCGGTGCACCACCATAACTAACGTTAGGGTTGGAGAAATAGGGTATCCGAGCACAGTTTTTACCCAACACCCCACAACGATTGTTATAAGACATTATCGTTTGAAAGTTTTTTACAATATCAACATAACCATGACCTGTAGAGCTTGGGGTAACTCCTGAATCAACATACCAATCGTGGCGACTCCCCATGTTATGTCCTAACTCATGCGCAAATGTAGAAGCACCAAATGAGCAAGCGGTCATTGCTGAGAAACCGTATTCATTAAAACCAAGGTCATTATTAGTTGTTTGTAGCCATGCTATACCTGAACAAGTATTAGCATCATGTTGTGGCGTAAAAAACAGCACCAGGTCTGCGTGATACTCGTTACGTTTAGCGTGCAGCCCCGGAATTGAACCATCCGTTACATCTTGGAGGTCCGATGAGAGTGAGGACGTATTTGTATCTTCATGATTGTACCCATCAACAGAACCTACCAGCCAAATTCTTTGATCGATGTTACTGTTTTTGAAAGCTTGGTTAGTATAAGCCACAAACAATTCAGCGAGTGCTTCAGCTTCAGATGCGTTGACTGCCCCCCCAGCGGCATCTTGGTCAAAAGCAACGTAGACATCAATTATAGAACCATCATCGCTACTTATTTCTATCGGGCTGCCGTGTTGTTCCGCTGGTCTTTGCTGGGATGAATCTGGTGGAATTAGAACATCTGTTGTCGCGGGGGAGCGTATGGATAAATTTATTTGCTGAACAACATGCGTAGTGTCAGAGTTAGGTTTGATAGAGAAACGCCCTAGCTCAGGTAGATCGATAGTACCAAATACACTCTTATCTTTAATAACAAAGATTATACTGCTATTCGGAATATCAGGTATTTCACCAATCCAAGTCTGACTACCTGAGCTATTTGTGTACCCGTTTTTGAATCTTGCATAAGTGTTTACGTCATCGAACAAGTTAAGCAGTAGCTCGCTTGAGTCCTGCGCTATCAACTGGTCGACATCGACAGCTATTGTTCTACTTCGTAATATTTCCATACTTGATGGCGTATTGGCACTTTTGGTGCTAACGGCGTCTTCAAACAGGCCTTTTGGTGGGGTCTGCGCAAATGCAGCTGTATTGACTAAGATCGCAAAGCATGTTGCAAAAATCAAACTTATAAAATTTCTTGTTGTTAACAAATCCTTGTCCATACAACTTTCTCCTGACCTTTTTAATATGCAATTTGGCTCAAAATATCATACATATAGGATGTTATCAATGATGAACAATTCTGATCGAAATATAAAATTTCACGGCGCCGACAAGATACTTTTAGCTATTAATTTAGTAACAGTGAACGGCCGATAGGAATAAACTCACTCGCTGCATTGATCAGTGATTTAGCAGTTAACTTCGCCACACCGTATACCTCAACTAACTTGCCCTTCTCCTCGCGAATCTTATTGGCAAGTAAATCAAAATCCCCATCCCCCGACACCAAAACAATGACATCAGCATTCTCAGCGTTTTCCATAACATCAATGGTAATACCAACATCCCAGTCGCCTTTTGCCGAACCATCAGAGCGCTGTATGAATGGCTTTAGTTTTACCTCAAACCCAATGGCCCTTAGTATGTTTTGAAACTCATATTGCTTCGGGTCGCCTCTTTCTATGGCATAGGCAAAAGCAGTGACAACCTCTCGGCCATCGGTCGCCTTTGACCAAAATTTGTTGTAATCAAAATTCTTGCCAAAGGTTTGATTCGTGGTGTAGTAAACGTTCTGCACATCAACAAAAATGGCTACTTTTTTCATTAGTAAAATTTCCTATTTTTAGACACTAACGCGATTGAGCATACCCCATCACCAATGCATAGACCCTTTTATTGCAAGTCTCTTCACTTTAAAACCCTATCTGCCTATTTAGCAAGCAAAACGGTTTGACTAATCGTACATATACCGCTAGCATCCCAGCGATTCGCTTACTGTCATTCGGGTGCCTTGAAATCCTGCAAAGATTTGTTTGCCGATCCTAATAAAAGTTGAGGAACTATTTAATGTACGCAGTTGTTAAAACGGGTGGAAAACAATACCGAGTCAGCCCTGGGGATACCCTCCGTGTTGAGCTGCTTAACGCAGAAGAAGGTGATGAAGTCACCCTTGATCAAGTACTAATGATGAATGGTGGTGATTCAGTCACTATTGGCACGCCTTTGGTTGAGAACGCATCGGTAAGCGCGAAAGTTTTGCAGCACGGCCGCGCGAAGAAAGTTGAGATTATTAAGTTTCGGCGTCGTAAGCACCACCAAAAAAGAACAGGACACCGTCAGCACTTCACTGAGATCGAAATTACCGGTATCAATGGAAAAGGTGTCAAGGCAGCTGCTCCGGCTAAAAAAGCCCCTGCGAAAAAGGAAGAAGCACCTGCTCCAGCTAAGGAAGCGCCTAAAGCCGCACCAAAAGGCCCTACTGGCACCGTTAAGTTTATGGACGCACCTCAGGGTGAGCCAGACAACCTGAAAGACATCTCCGGTGTTGGCCCGGTGCTTGAGAAAGCACTAAACAGTCTCGGTATCTACCACTTCAGTCAAATTGCGGCATTTACTGCTGAAGATATTGAAGCGGTTGAAAACGAAACCAACTTCCCTGGTCGCATAGAGCGCGACGAGTGGATTAAGCAAGCCGCTGAATTGGCCAAAGGCAAGTCGTAAAAAGTATGTTTAGCCAGACTCGTACCGCGGGTCTGGCTTTTCCATAGTACCCCCTCCAAGAATTCCTGCTCAATCTACCTGTTGATACCTCCTTCATCAACTCTCCACTAAAGCTCTCCAAAACTCGAAAGTTGTTTGCAGCCTGTTCAGTAAAACAGTTCTTCGATACACTCATCTAGCTTAGATCTCCTATTTCTGTTGATGATTCCCAACTATGACTGACATTAAATTCACTATTCGCCAAGCAACTGCTAAGGACGCCGGGGCCATTGCAGAGTTTAATCGACTGATGGCGTTTGAAACTGAGCACAAAAAACTCCTGCCTGAGGTTATTTTAGCCGGCGTCAACACCATGATCGCCAATCCTAGTCATGGCTTTTATTTGGTCGCAGAGACAGATGGCGTGATTGCAGGCTCGCTAATGGTCACCACTGAGTGGAGCGACTGGCGCAATGGCGTGGTTTGGTGGGTACAGAGTGTTTATGTTCGTGAAGAGTTTCGCCGTCAGGG
>CALAJG010000015.1 GCA_937923375.1 uncultured Leucothrix sp. | reverse complement strand
CTTCACCCGCCCGCAACACTTTACGAGGGTCGTAGTATTTTTTGTTAGGTAAATCGTCACCGTCAGGATTACCGATCTGCGCCGTAACATAATCCTTAAACTCAGTGTAATAATCACGAACACCAGCATTAAACGCCCACTGCATATCCGTATCAAGATTCATCTTAATGACACCGTACTCAATCGATCTCGCGATATCTTCTGGCGAAGAACCTGAACCACCATGGAATACAAAACTAACAGGTTTCTGACCTGCTGCGCCAATTTGCTCTTCAACATACTTCTGAGAATTTTCCAGAATCTCCACAGACAGCTTCACATTACCCGGCTTGTAAACACCATGGACATTGCCAAAGGCCGCTGCAATCGAGAAATTCGGGCTTATTTTACTAAGCTTTTCATAAGCATAAAATACTTCAGTCGGGTGCGTGTAAAGCTTGCTGACATCCACATCAGAGTTATCAACACCGTCTTCTTCACCGCCGGTTATACCCAGCTCGATTTCCAAACCGATCTCGATATTGTTCATACGAGTCAGGTATTTTTCGCAGATCTCGATATTCTCTTCGATGGTTTCTTCAGAGAGATCAAGCATGTGTGAGCTAAATAACGGCTTGCCGTGTTTTGCGTAGTAATCTTCCTGAAAGTCCAGCAAATGGTCAATCCAGCTGATGTTTTCAAGTGAACAATGATCAGTGTGAAGCACGACCGGAACACCATACATTTCAGCAACTGCATGCACATGCATTGCCGCAGAGATACAACCAGCAGCTGATGCTTGTAAAGTGTCATTTTTAAGGCTTTTGCCTGCGTAGAAATGCCCACCGCCAAATGAAAGCTGGACGATAACGGGGGATTGTACCTTGGCTGCTGCTTCTAAAATTGAATTGACGGTGCTAGTACCAACTGCATTTACACCGGGCATTGCATAGCCATTTTTCTTGGCATCTGCATATAAATCCATTAATTCCTGGCCGTATAAAACACCAGAACGAAATTTACTCATAAATCTATCCTCAACTCTTGGAGTGAGTTATCAATACTGTCACCGCTAGGTTTGGCTAATATGGCCTAGTGATGACCCCTGTTTTTCTTTAATTATAACCAATTAACCGTTATTCATCCTGAATTCGGTAAATGCAACAGTGATAATCAATTTGTTCGACCATGGTAAAATAGCGAGAGTGAATATCACAGTGTTTCTTGCTTAATGACACTATTGTGCGCTAATCGGGACTATCGCAGGTAGCCAGCTCGACAAAGCTGTTGTTGTTATTATTAATTACATACAGCTTGACAATTTCAGTTCTTTGCAATGGTATTTTAGATTAAAAATTAGCTATAATGCCTGATAAAATACCAATTTCTCATTAATTCCTTCATTATCACTAATGATGATGTCAGGAAGCTTGGTAAAATGCCTACGGAAAACCCAACCCCCAACAAAGAAATTAAAGTAGCAATTGTAGCCATAGCTAAAGATGAATCCGCTTATCTGCCTGAATGGATACATCACCACCTGTACTTTGGATTCACTGGCATTTTCATCGGATTAAACAGAACCACGGATGAGTCTGATGTAGTTATAAAACGAATTCAGCAAAAATTTGACAACATTTACTCTTACAACCTTGATTGGATAGATCAAGGATGCCTTCAAAATAAAAACCCTAAGCTCCAATCTATCGCCTACTCCTACTTAACTAATTGTATTAGAGAGCAGGATGAAGGCGGCTACACGCATGTTTTATATATTGATATTGACGAACTCTGGTTTTCTAATGACTTTCAATTAGGCATAAAGGACTACATCAAATCACTACCAAATTTTGATATGGTCTCATTCAACTGGCTGACTCAAACTGGTGAGCCCGAGCCTTTTAGTTACCCCTTCAAAAACTTGAACTGCACGCCATCTCATCTTTTAAAATCATTGATCTCGATAGAATCTACTAAGAACGTTTTACAATATAAATGCCATTTTCCAAAAATGACTCTTCCTCAGGATTCGTATAAACGAATTGACTCGAATGGAAAACCCTTTACAACGGGGGAACATGAGGAAGTTAGTGCCAAGGTTCCTAACATTAACTCTAGAGCATTCATACTCCACAGAGCCATAAGGTCAGAAAAAGAGTATATCGCCTCCCTGCAGCGTGAGCGACCCAGTTCAGAGTTGCCAGTTAAAGACAATCGCGACGGTTATAGTTCACAAAGTACGGCTAGTATTTCAATAAATCCTGTAAAGCTTAAAGACTATTGGACTAGCCTCGACAATATGATTCAAAGCTGCAAAATTAATCACTTACTAGAGCAGGCAAGAAAAAGAACTTATCATCTTTGCGACACTATTCTTGACGTTGACCCTTTGGTTTTGTGGAAACATTCTGGCATCTATAACCGTATCCTTGAAGGAACATTCCTAGCTCCTGAAGTTTCAAGAAAGCTGCAGCAATCAAAAATTGAATTACACGAAGCAATAGAGAATATAGAGCCAAAAACGTTAGCAGAGAATTCTGAGTTTTACCTCATTGAACTTGAGGGAACCTCCAGAGAGTATGACATACTAAAAAAACTACAAGACAATAAAAACATTATACTCAAGCATGAAAATGGCCCTGTTTTTCACCGATGCGCTCTCTTTTATCAAAAAAGAAAAAAATATGTAACTGCTTTTGAATACATCAATCTTGCCCTCCTATGTAGGCCTAAAGGACCTGCAATTCTCAACACATTTGAAGAGCTAAATAAACTTGTAAGTCGCAATAGAAAGCAGCTAAGCCCTTTGAAATTGGCTCGCCTATTCCAACTATTGAAATCATAGCTTCCAGTATGATGTAAAATCAGAAAATTAATTCTATAACCCTCAAAAAGCTATGCACCTGCTAAAAGCTCAACCCGGCGGCTTCGTCGATGAAGAAGGCATTATCGACCTAGACCAGACACCTGCACCTATCGTGGTGTTGTCGGCTGCCGACAGTGGATTGGCCGCTTTAGCTCAAGCCGTAGAAGCACTTCCAGAAGACTTTCCTGAGGTTCGTTTAGCCAACTGGATGCAGTTACTCAAGCCCGCAGCGTTTGACCTGTATCGGGTTAAAGTTTTAGACAAAGCACAAGTCGTTGTAGTGTCTTTGTTAGGTGGCAGCAGCTACTGGCAATATGGTGTGGAGATGCTGGAAGAGTGGCTAGCGGCTGCACGACCTGGCAAACCGAGACACCTAATTGTTGTTTCTGGTGATGATAGTGTTAACCCTGAATTAGACGCGCTCAGCTCGCTAGATTCTGAAGCCGTGCATCGTGTCTGGCGTTATTTGCGTGAAGGTGGATTCGCTAACAGCCAGCAATTGTTTCACTTC
>CALAJG010000014.1 GCA_937923375.1 uncultured Leucothrix sp. | reverse complement strand
GACGATCCAGCGCATTAGGTGAGGCAACTTTTACCCAGCCTTCACTGATGCAGTACTCTTCAACATCATTGCGCTCTTTGCCGTTCACACGAATACCAATCTCGTGCTCGAAAATCTCTGCCACGTGATGCGGGCTACGCGAGTTACCTGAAAGTCGATCGGGTAAAGCGGGTTGTGATTTGCTGTCGCTCATGTTGCTGACCTTGGTGAAATTAAATTTGCGCCATTCTAGGCAATATAAGCCTAGGGCTCAAGAATGAGTTAGCAACCGGAGTTCAGATAAGGCATTTTTGATAATAAGCTATCTAATGAGAATGATTCTGAAAGTATTCAGCCCAGGTAAAGCCAACAAACCTTGTTGGACAATTCAGGTGATGCTTATTAGTAGTCAAAACTCCTGCATTACAGTTCTTTTTTAAACCTATAAATAATGGGGCGCTGGTTCCACCTAACAAACGTATATTAGAAAGTGAACCAATATAACGGGTTTTACCGTTTAAATGGAATTTGTTAGTGCTGACAACGCCTGCATTTATCCTTCGTGTTGTGCCAACATACAGCCTCGTAAGATACTCTGGGGGGAAACCACTAACACGCTTTTTGACATAGCCAACCAATCTGGTTCTACAGCCTAAATGCCTTGGGTTAGTGGTTATTACACCAGCGTTGCAACCACCCTTAGTACCTACATAAAGAGGGGTTCCCGCTTTCTTTTTGTGTGCAAATGCCGAGTCAAAAGACATGAGCGAAACAAGCATTAAAACAGACAGTGTGATAGTTTTCATTTTTCCTCCAAAAAAAGATACTTCTAAGAAGCGTATGCGAAAATAATCATTAAACCAGCTCATTATTTATTGATTTGGCAGGTAAAAGTTATACCATAATCTCTCTGACCTGTTTAAAGAAAGATACGAAGGATTAGGCCTGAGAAGTGACTCTGACCAGGAGGACAATCTGTTTTTCATCGCTGTCGCAAGCATGATATTCTCAGATATCAGGTTTTGCTTTTCGTGCTTATCAGTCGACAAATCAAACATAAACTCTTTATTTTCTCCTGTTCGCAGGTATTTCCAGTCGCCGCTTCGGATTGCTGCTTGATTCCAAAAACGCCAATAAAGATCTCTATCTAAGGTGGTTTGGTCGTCATTTAAGACTGTAATTAAATTCATTCCATCTATATTAGTCAGATCTGCATTGGCTACGGAAAGAGCCGTGGCGGAGGCATCAAGAGTGATAACTGGTTCATTGTAAACTAACCCAGCAGGCAAATTGTTTGGCCAATTAACAATAAAAGGAACTCTGATAGCGCCTTCAGTGAGCATTCCTTTTTCTCCAACCCAAGGGGTATTAATGGAGCCATTCCAAACGCCTGCGGGGTTAGAAACAGGCATCACATCATCCATTGTCATCCCCATTGGTGCGCCATTATCACTCATGAAAAATATAATCGTATCGTCTTCTAACCCGTATGATTTAATAGATTCAACAATTCTACCAACACCATCATCCACTGCGGATATCATCGCTAATGCATACCGTCTACGTTCGGACATACCTCCGGGAAACCGGCTAAGGTATTTTTCAGTAGCTTGTAACGGAACATGAGGTGCATAGTATGGAACGTACAAGAAAAAAGGATCTTTATTATGACGTTTAATAAATGCTTGGGCTGCATCAGTGGCAACATCTACACGAAACCTCGTGTTTTTTATAGTTGTTAGCTCGGTTGATTGTGCATCAAAATTAAAATTAGTCCGATAGGTATTTATTTCACCGGCAAAGTTATCCTGGAAGCCTCGATTTTCAGGAAAATATTTAACTTTTTCCGAATCAGGAATCCTATTGGGATTGAAGGAACTCGTACTGTTTGGAGCATAAACTTCTTCGTACCATATTTTCGAATTTGAATCGACGCCCAAGTGCCACTTGCCAACAATTCCTGTTTTATAACCAGCTTCAACCAGCCTTTCTGCAATGGTTTTTTGTGAAAGTGGAAAGGGAGTAAGACGATTGTCATCCAATCCGAATTTCTGCTGATAGCGGCCTGATATTAAGCCAGCTCTTGATGGAGAGCATTGTGGTGCTGTCGCATAGCCGTTTGTCATGCGCACACCCGTGGCGGCTAACAAATCAATATTTGGTGTTAAAATATCACCAACTGATTTATTAGCGCCTACATCAGCAAATCCTTGGTCGTCTGTAAAAATGAAAATTATATTAGGTCGGCTATCAGTACGTTCAACGGGGGTACCGTCACCCAGGAAATTCGTTGTTGGAACAGCGTTAGAACCACCACACGCCACTAAGAAAAAAGCACTTGCAATAATCAGAAAGCGTTTGGATTTACATATCAATTTATTTAAATACATTTGACTTATCCGTATATTTTTAAAGACGGTCCTGCTCCGAGTCGGATGAAGCCATGCGCCCCTTTGTATAACGCGTCCCAATTACCGTAGACTCATTAATCAAATCATCCAACTCAGTCACAGTCACATCATCTAGCTCAATGTCCCCCGCGCCTGCATTCTCTTTCATAAAATCAATATGTTTAGTCCCGGGTATAGACACCAGCGTTCTATTACCCGTACTGTCTTTACGCGCCAAAATCCAAGCCAGCGCAAGCTGCCCCATAGTACACTCGAAACGCTCAGCAATGGCTGCAAAAGGCGCTAACAATTTAACATTCTGCGCATACGCATCAACTTCAAATCGCGGTCGAGCGATAGTAGCTCGCAAGTCTTTTTCTCCAAGTTCAGAAACATCCATCGCATGCCCTGTGAAGAAGCCACGGCCTAACGGTGAGAAAGGTACAAAGGCAACCCCAAGTTCAGTACAAGCGTCCAATAAACTAAAC
>CALAJG010000013.1 GCA_937923375.1 uncultured Leucothrix sp. | reverse complement strand
TTGGAATCAAGCAGGCGGCACCCGTTGGAAGTTACTGTTTGAAAGAGGAAAAATGCAGCGCGAAGCTGACAGTTTATTAAAACGGATTTAAACCTAAACAGACATCCGCTTGTGAATCATTTTGGCCTCGCGAAGCTGACGCTCCCTACTCTTACGTTCACTTTCTTCACGCATGCGCTCTAGCCTGGCAATCGCCTGTGTTTCCTTTTCGGCTCGCGAGGGTTGGCTTGGTGGGCAATATCCCTTAATCGTTTCGACTAGATTCATGAAATGAGCATCCTGCAAATCGCCCACTGCCCAATCTTGCAGATCTGACACCTCAAGAGATTGGTATACCGCTGGCACCGCGGCATTATTTGCTAGCACCGAGACCAACGCGCCTTGCTTTACTGCCTGCTCGGAGTCTACCAAAACCCAATGATCTTCTACTGCAGTATCAGACCATATCACCAAAGCACATTTAGCCTCAGTTAGTGCTTGTTGGCTTTCTGCCCTGACATTAGCACCAGGAATTACCGCATGATCCCACCACACGGAATAGCCTTCAGCCTCAAGTGCGGCAGCTAATTTAGAAACCCAATAGCGCTCACGAATACCATAGGTAATATAGAGATCGGCCACGAGTCCCTCCTTATTGTTATTAATTATGGGAACAATAATACCGTGAGGATTGATAAAACATTACACCGCTAGACGAGTGGTCAGACCTCGATTTTCAGAAACATAAAGCAGGTCATTTAAACTGTTTATTTCAAAGTTAGTGGTAAACCCGCAACGACTAATATGACACTGTCTGCCAGGGCTGCAATGTCCTGATGCAGGCGACCAGCAATATCTACAAAATCCCGCGTCAGCTCACCCATCGGGATAATGCCCATACCCACCTCGTTGCTAACAAAAATAACATCACCTCTAACGCCTTCCAGCGCTTTAAAGAATAGCTCGAGCTGTTTGTTAACCAAAGCCTCAGTATCTTTTTCGCAGAGCATATTAGTGATCCACATGGTGAGGCAATCAACCAATACTGTGGTCAGTTCGTGCGCATGATTCTCAAGTGTCGACCCAAGCTCAAGAGGGCTTTCAATCGTTGACCATTCACTGGGGCGACTTTGTTGGTGAAGGCTAATACGCTGCGCAATCGCATCATCACGAACCTGAGCAGTAGCCACATAAACAACCCTCTGATTGGTCTGCTTTGCTAAGTTTTCTGCATAGGCGCTCTTTCCCGAACGAGCCCCTCCAAGAACTAAAGTGACCGACATAAATATCTCAGTTAGTTAATGATTTAGAGACGGAATGATAGCAGCTTCGCACTGGCTCGCGGCTTGTTCCTCAGAGACAATTCAATATAGACAGTATTGTTTGTAAACACCAACATACAGTGTAAAAATACATAAGATTATAATAAAGACGTTGCAAAGTATTGATTTAACATGATTACTCCTATACGATAAACATCAGAAGTGTGCAGTAACTTGCCCCAACTATGGCCAAACTAATTACTGTGGCTTGCTTTTTACCTAGGTATAAGCCTAATCAAAATACAAAATCAGGGAAGGAAAGTTTTATGAACGTATTAAGTCGACTGAAACAGGTAGCCACTATCTCTACTGTCGCCGTATGCATTAGTGTAGCCCCAATTTCTCAGGCTACTGCGGCTGAACGCTACATCGTGTCTGGTGTAGAGAGCTGGGATACACTCAATATCCGTTCACAACCAAGTGCTCGAAGTGCCATCATCGGCGAGATACCTGCAGATGGTCAAAATATTAACAGTTCTGGCGAAACTCGCGGTAATGGTCGTACAACGTGGATACGCGTTACTTATAATGGCGTTAGCGGCTGGGTGAGTAAACGTTATCTTGCCACTGACTACACATTTAATGGTGCTACGGTAAATACTGCAGCTACTAGTGCAACCGACTATACGCCTCAGCCTGTAGATACTTCAGCGACTACGACTGTTCGCACAGGCAGCATATACGATGCTGGCAGCAGCACAGTAGCCAGAAGCGTTTATGTTGGCCCTGGCAATGGATTACCTGCGATTACGACTAAACGCCAAACTCAGTTCTTCCAGCCAGTAACGCCGGTAGCAGTAACACAACCGGTTGCTGTAGCAAGAACTGGAAATACACACTCTCACCCGGCTAACCGTTGCACTCGGTCAATAGCACACAACCATGCAGGGCCAGCTGGGCACAGTCATCGTTACAGCTGTCAGGGTCAGGCGACTCAGCAGCAGCCACAACGTCAGACCGTGGCAGTAACCCAGGTTGTTGTAGACAATAATTCTCATACTCACCCTCGCAACCAGTACAGTAATGCTATTACGCATTCCCACGCTAGCAACAACCGCCAGCATAGCCATAACTATGGCCGTCAGGTTCAACAGCAGAGAGTACAGGTTCGTGCGGTAGCGACTGGTAATTCACACACGCACCCTCGCAATCAATTTAGTAATGCGGTAACGCATAACCATGCAAGCAACGATGTGAATCACCGACATAACTATGGTCGCCAGGTTCAGCAGCA
>CALAJG010000012.1 GCA_937923375.1 uncultured Leucothrix sp. | reverse complement strand
TATAGCCCTGACGGCAAGGTGCTGGCATCGGGCTCGATGAGTAACAAAATCCAGCTGTGGAATGTGCAAACTGGCGAGGCCATTCAGACGTTAAAAAGACACACTGGGTCTGTGAATGCGCTTGCCTTTAGCCCAGACGGTACC
Organism: uncultured Leucothrix sp.; assembly: GCA_937923375.1. Classification (GTDB taxonomy): domain Bacteria; phylum Pseudomonadota; class Gammaproteobacteria; order Thiotrichales; family Thiotrichaceae; genus Leucothrix. The sequence goes on along the minus strand of CALAJG010000012.1, from coordinate 2,405 downwards.
GCCATTGCATCAGGGTCAAGCGATACAACTATCCGGCTGTGGAGTGCGCAGTCTGGCAAGATCATCAACACTTTGCAGGGTCAGCCGAGCCACACCTTAGCGCTGGCGTTCAGCCCGGACAGTAAAACCCTTGTGACAGGATCTGAAGACAACACACTGCGGGTCTGGAACACTGATTCCGGGGAAGCAGTGAAAACCATCCATACCTATTCCAAGGCTACTTACTCTATCGCTTACAGTCCCAATGGAAAGCTTGTTGCTACGGGTGCGCCCGACAACATGATTCAACTACGAGATGTACAATCCGGCAAAACAATCAAAACATTAATCGGGCACGAAAACACCGTGTTTGCGCTGGCATTCAGTCCTGACGGCAAGCAGCTGGCTTCAGGTTCGGCTGACTCAACACTCCGACTCTGGGATGTGGAAATGGGCGAAGAAATCAGAAAACCTCAGCGGCATTCCGATCAGATACTGTCCCTCGCTTTTAGTCCGGATGGGAAATATATCGTCACTGGCTCCAAAGATAGCCTCATCAGACTATGGAACCTTGATTCAGGGAAAATAGTTCATCGCTTAAAAGGCTATTCCGGCTCCGTGTTTGCGGTCGCTTACAGCCCCGATGGCAAGTCCATTGTCTCCGGACATAAGAACAACACCGTCCAGTTTTGGGATGTCGAATCCGGCACAGAAATCAGAACCGTTACCGGACACAAAGGCTCTGTTAAGGCAATCGCTTACAGCCCGGATGGTAAGACCGTTGCCTCTGGATCTGATGACAAAACCATTCGCCTCTGGGACGCCCAAACCGGCGAGGTATTCAACATCCTAAAAGGTCATACCGATGGAATTTATACCTTAGCCTATAGCCCTGACGGTGAATTCATCGCCTCAGGATCGTCTGATCACACGGTCAGGCTTTGGAAATATTCCCGTTCACCCGCTGCCAAAACAATGATTGGAGGGACTGATGGCAACTGGCTAAGCTACGACAATGATGGTGACTTCAAACGCAGCGACAATGGTAATCTGCTGAAAGTCAGGCAGCAGGGTAAACTAGTGCCGGCACTGCCCAAAACGGCTCTCGTTTCCGCAAAGCAGCCACTAGCAGTAAGCTATGAGGGTGAAGTGCTTTATTTTAATGGCGCTCGAGAAACCAGTTTTTCGATTAAGGTCCACAACACCAGCGAGAAACCATTGCTGTGGATACGCCCCAGATTAATTCATCCCGATAAATTTACGCTGTTCAAAGCGCCATCGATCCAGCGTTTGGGCGCAGGAGAAAGCACTGATCTAATTTTGAAGGTGGCGGCTCATGCACCGAATACGCTGACTAAGCATTCTGATGAGGGAACGGTTTGGATTAAGCCGAGCAATCAGCCCTTGGCACTTGAAGTGCTGGCATCAGAGCAAGCTGTCTCAAGTAAATTGGCAATCGCCGTCGAGATCAGCCAGCCAAAAGTCGAATTAATTCGCTCGGAGCTGTTTGATAACACGCTGATTCTATCGCTGAAAAATACCGGAGACCTGTCGATTGGCGCTTCCCGACTCACCCTTAGCGCGCCGGGCGTTAAACAAATATTTGAGCAAGGTGCCGGAAACGGAGACGGATTCTCAGCGGTAGACAGCTATACGCACTATCGAACGTTTATTTTGCCGGAGGATTTTCAGTTTAAAAAAGGTGGCCGAATAAACCTACAGGTCAGAACAAATAGCCTGCCGCTTTATGTCTGGAACTTTGAGGATCAGCCGGTGGTATTGCCAAAGAAAATAGCCACACCGCAGACTCAGCCAACGGCGCAATGATCAATATCAGCACGGTTTTTCACGACTCAAAACCGTTAATAAAGCTGGTGAGATTAGCACCCAACTCGTCTGATATATACCCACCCTCTTGTACCAGCAAGGTCGGCAAACCTATGTCAGCGATAGCCTTTCCAATCCGCCCAAAGCCTTCAGTGGTGATCTCCAAGCCTTTGAGTGGGTCATTTTCCGACGCATCAAGCCCCAGTGAAACCACCAGCACATCCGCGCCAAACGTTGTGATGCGTTCAAGTGCCGTGGCAAGCGTCAGCAGATAGTCATCATCACCCGTGCCACGCGCCAGCGGTAGATTTAGGTTCGCGCCTAAGCCGGCATCTTCCCCGCGCTCATGCGCATAGCCCCAGAAAAATGGGTAGAAACGTTCAGGATCAGCGTGAATCGAGACGGTCAGCACATCGGCTCGCTTATAAAATATTCCCTGCGTGCCATTGCCATGATGCACGTCGACATCGAGCGTTGCGGGACGTTTACCAGCGCGAAGTAAGTACTCGGCGGCGACGGCGGCGTTGTTGATAAAGCAAAAGCCACCCGCCATATCGGCAAAGGCATGGTGCCCGGGTGGCCGGCACAAAGCATAGGCT
>CALAJG010000011.1 GCA_937923375.1 uncultured Leucothrix sp. | reverse complement strand
GTTGCTCCAACACCGACTCCTCCAAAGGTTTATCCTCAACCAAGACCTCCAAAAAGAATGGTCAAACCAATACAGAGGATGCCGAAGCCAATACAGCGACCAAGAATGATTAAGCCTGTGCAGCGAATGATGTCCAAACCCATTCAAAGGCAATACTAATACTGATTGGCTGGATCCGTAGTGTGTTTGGTAAACAAATCAAATGCACTACGGTTAGCTAAGTACTCGGCATTAATTCAAAAACAGTGATTTCACTACGAGTCCCTAAGCGTAGAGTGGGTTCCCAGGTTCCTGCGCCTTCATTGACATAAAGGTAAGATCCCTTGAAGGGATACAGACCTTTTGTAAATTTGAAGCGAGAGTTAACTGCTTTGTTAAACGGCACGATCTGCCCATTATGTGTGTGACCTGAAAGTTTAAGGTCAACGCCGTGAGCCTGGGCTGCTTCTATTCCTTCGGGACGGTGATACAGCAAGATTGAGAATGCATTTTTTAAGACTTCTATCGTCGGTAAGACGTTTGCAACTTGATCCGGATCTTCATGATCATCAATGCCAATTAACTGTAAACCATCTTTTGTTACCGCACGGTTTCTGAGCACCTCAACGCCTACTGACTCCATTCGGCTGACAATATCGTCGAGATCCTCGTATCGCTCATGATTACCGATGCAGTAATAAATAGGCCCATTGAAGCTTTTCAATGACTCAAGCTTATCCGCAGTAATACCGGATTGATCAATAAAATCCCCGGTAATGCAGATGAAAGCTGCTTGCTGTTCCTTAATGCGTTGTATAGTTTTTTCCAGAAAGCGTACCGTCCGTGAACCGATATGAACATCTGAAATTTGCACAAAACGAACTGGCTTTCCTAATTTATCAGACATCAAGCGAACCATATTAATGTCTGGCTTCCATGCCACACTTAACCCCCAAAGTCCCGTTATAAGCGTAATGATCAGAGCGCCGATAGCTAGTGTTTGTAGAGATTGAGTTGAAAAGTTGGCAAATAGATTCGCACATTCAATTAAAAGTACCAACGCCAATAAAACCGGTGACATACCCAGAAAAAAGTCTGCTGCTCGGCGATATAAATAGGTTGCTCTATTTACATGATTTCGCAAAACAAATCGCGCAATGAATTGTAACGAGAACAACAATAATGTTGAGCCAATGTGCCAAACAGCGGGTAACTGCAACCATTCACCTAATCGCCAGACGGGATAAGCAAATATTAGCAATGAAAAGAGTAATATCATTAAGAAAAATTTCACGATACAAGCCCTGTAGTGTTTTATCTTATCATTATAATCATACACTTAACGTCTGTTCTATTGTTTAGCAAACGCTATCAATTTCTAAATAATTAAAAATAAAAAAACTTATACGAATATATATTAAGCATCCTGATAAATTAATATTCAATAATTAATTTTAAGAAATACGCTCATAGGAAAATTTCCACCGCTGAACCGGAACTTTAGCCTTTAATCAGGAACATAACCCTAAGGTAATTAACTTAAATAATTACTACCCCCAAGAAACATTTAGCGAAAGGATTCCTAAATATGCATAATAAAATTATTCTCTCCGTGTCTAGCTGCTTTATTACCGGTTTGTTTGTCACCGGCTGCAGTCAACAACAAATTAGTGGTGGAACACAATCAACCGTTGGACAACAAGTTTATGGTAGTTCCTCTGTGGCTTCAGGTAGTCTGGGAAGCGCGGTACTCGACGGTTATGGCAACCCTGTTAAGGATGGTTACAGTGGCATTGTCAGAGATAGCTTTGCATCATCTTCCGTTTCAGCTCCTGATATCCAAACAGCGCCTCTAGTTAAACCCAGAGGGTTTGATCATCAGGTACAAAACGCCGTTGTACCAAAACCTCATTACACGCCAAAAGTTCACACTCACCGTGTTAAGCCCGTACAAAAACGCCAATACAAGATGGTTAAGCCTGTACAAAGAATGGCTAAACCTGTGCAGCGACGTAGTTATTCATCGACGGCTCATCGCTCGACAATGCCTCCGGCAAAGCCAAACCAATGTTATGCCAAGGTAAAAACCGGGCCGACATTTAAAAATGCGGTTAAACGGGTTCAAGTCAGCCCTGCAGTCAATAAACGTGTGTTAGTCCGTGGCCCACAGTATACCTACACAAGTAGAAGGGTTCAGGTTCGCCCCGCTACACACACTTATAGCTATAGACCAGCCCAATATAGAAACATCAGTAAACGGGTTTTGGTTAAGCCTGCGCATTATGCTTGGCAAAAAGGTAAACGCGGCCCCATCACTCGCATCGACAACATGACAGGCGAAATATTGTGTCGCGTAAAGGTTCCTGCAGTTTACCGCACGGTGGTGCAAAAGGTATTGGTTCGCCCGGGGCAACGCATCAAGAGAAATATTCCTGCGGTTTACAGAACCGTCAAACAAAAGAGGCTTGCTTCGCCCGCACAGTATAGAAATATTCGTCGCCCGGCACGATTCGTGAATAAAACCTATCGCATACAAACAGGTGGGGTAGGGTATAGATGGCAACCCATTGACTGCTAATTTTTACCATCGTAAAAGTAAGGCCACATTCTAGATTTAGAATGTGGTTTTTTTACGGCTTTGCTACCGCATCAGATCCCAAAAACGACGGTAAATACTGGCATTCGCTGCTATAGCCCAGGTCACAAATACCCGGTGGAAAGTCTGTACTCACGGGTCGCCAGCCGGACTTAACCTGACGCCCCTGCAAGTATTTACGCGTTTCCCTGAAACTCTCAAAACCACTGCCTGAAGAGCTGCCGGGATTGGTTTCATCATAGACAAAAAAGTAAGCAAAGTACTGGCTTGGGTCTATCGCCTGTAATTGTTTTTGCAAATCACTTCCCGGCTTGCTTAGCTCGGTAAATTTTGGCCAATCATCGGTTCCCCGTGCATGAAATGAGACCCCTTTTTCCTCATCTATCTGAGCAAATAGCCCCTTATAGCCCAAATCGAAAATACGCTTATTACTGGCAGCTCCCTTACCCGCTTGTTGCGCAGCATTACTAAAGATTTGTTCAGTATCTAAAACTAACAGTCGGTCATCTTTACTAATGATATAAGCGGGCCTGAGATCAGTTTCATGTTCGATCGGAATTTCTAACTCATAGGTTTTGTTATTGTCATGAATGAGATTGATGACCGCAAAAATTATCAAAATGCCAACCGAATTTGAAACAATATCCGTAAGGGAATCTATATTTATCAGGTTCTTCATTTTGCCCCCTGATTATGCAAACTCAGTGACCAATTCGAATCTAATGGCTCAAGCCCAACACTGATGCTTCGGGCATCCGGAGAGCGACTCATAACATCACGAACCTTTTGATAGGCTTCTCCGCCATTAGGATAAATACCAAACAGCATGAATTCTTCATAGAGAAAATTCACCCGAAGTGCCATTTCGTTGATTTGCCTCATCTCGTACAACCAGAGACTTATATCCTCTACATTTGGCGGACGAGCGGCGAGAGTCGGGTTAGCTTGTGAGTATTTTACCTGATCTATCACCTGCTGCCGCCGCAGGATAAACATAGCCAATAACGCGCGAGACTTATCGTCAACCACCTGCTGCAGCTCTAACAAACGATTGATAGGGGGAACGCTGATCACGCCATCAGGCATAGTGAAAACCTGAAACGCAACTTTATAACCTTGCTCTAACTCCATGGTGAGTTCAATCTTCTGAGGAGTAGAAACACTGCTCAGAATATTGATAAATGAAAGCACGCCCATTACGCACAGAAAAATACTCAGGAACGGAAACAAGCTTATTTCCAATTTCTCCTGCGGCAGGTAACGAGCGTAGCGTGCCGCTCTACTGGCCATGCTTTTTGAAATCGCTCAAGCGCGATTCGAAAATCATTTCGTACAAGTCTTCCATGGTTTCCTGCAAAGCACCCACCTGAGTGCTCAGCATTTTAATTTCATTGGCCACTGACTGTACCGGCGCCATACTATGACTGCTATCTCCAACGACAGCAGTTGCTACGGTTAAGCCACCCACCTCCTGTTCTAAGCGAGGCTTTATTTCATGGAACCACTGCTGATCTAATTGTATTAGGTAAGCTTCTTCACGCTTTTCCAAAGAAATCATTGTCATCATCAGTGGGACACTTAGCAGCAACGCAAGCAGGGTAGTATCAAATGCGGTTGCCAATGAATTGGTAACCAGAGGTAAGTTATCTTTCAACATCGATGAAACATCAGTTACAGAATTAGTCGCTGTCATTGCATCTGAAAAGTGAGCAATACCATTACTAATACCCCACACAGTTCCGATAAACCCAAGGATAGGAATAGCCCAAACCATGAAGCGTGATAACGCAAAAGAACCACGCATATATTCACGTTCGGTAATCCCAAAGGCTTCGTCTACCTCTCCGGTGTGATGGGACTGAGCCAGAAACAGCCGTAGCCTAGTCAACAATAGATTATCGTTAGATACCTGAGAACTGGATAGCTTTTGCTGTAAGCCAGCCCATATACCACTGCCTTCAGCGCTTGCAACTGTCTCACTTAACACCACTGGCAGGGCACTTTTTGCGACTACCTCAGTTTGCTGTTGCTCGCGATTCAGTCGGCCGCGCTTCATCCAAAGATGCATCAAACTAGCAACAAAGAACCACAATATTAAAGGTGAAATCCAGTTACCAAACAAGATTTTCATCAGGCGGTGCATGCTCTGAACATCCAGAAAAAAATGGATTAACAGCGCGGGAATCATCACCAGAATTGCACCCAGCAGTAGAGGCTGAAAAAAGGCCTGCTCCACTGGATATTGTCTTGAGATGGCAACCGCTGTGGGCTGGCCTCTGGATACCGTTTCTTCTGTCACGTTGTAGTTTCTCTCACCGTTATTGTTTTCAATTTTATTCAGGATCAATCAGTTTTTAATAACTACGAGCAATCTGCTGTCCATTTTTACCCCAAAAGACCCACTCAATGAAATCATCATGGATTTTTCGGCCACGACTTCTTGCGCGCGGATCATTATGTAAAATCGATACGACGTAGGTTCGTCCATCTGCTGCGTTAACATAACCAGCGATTCCGCGAACATCTCTTAGCGAACCGGTTTTAAAGAAACCGCGACCCCGTACTGCAGATTTTCTCAAGCGGCTTTTCATCGTTCCATCAACACCAGCGATTGCCATTGATTGCATCAGCACATGGCGCTGAGGGCTATGAAAAGCTTTGGTCAAAAGATGCGAAATATTCTCTGTGCTAATGCGTGCATAACGACTCAATCCAGAACCATTTTCGATACGTAATTCAGGAAAATCTAAACCCTGACGACGCAAGTAATCATCAATAGCTTCAGCACCTTTCTTAGGCGTTCCCGGAGCCCCAAAACGCTTTGCACCAATCGATCGCATCAACTGTCTTGCCATCACATTATTACTATCTTTTACCACGATTGGCAGCATTTCTGCCAGCGATTTTGAATAATGTACGTGAACGGGCCGGGCATCAGGGGGCGTCGCTCCCACCATAAACTGGGTATTAATATTACCTTTCATTTCCTGCCTCCAGATCTTCTGGATAGCGGCATACATTGTATTGGCTGGATCGGTTACCGCCATGGTGAAGCCGCGTGGCCGACAACGTCTTGCCAAATAACCGGAGAAAGTAATCGTCACCTTATCACCATAGCCACGCTTTACACTGGTTCTGACTTTACAGCTGCGCTTGGCATGCTTGATTCTATTAACCAAGCGTAAATTATGAGCCGGTGTAGTAGTAGATACCGTAATTTTATTACCTTTTCGTCTTGCTGAAAATGTCGAACGACGCTCATTAAACATTAAGGCATCTGGCTGAGCGTTATAAGAGCTGTAAGGCTTGCCATCAAAAGCGCCCGGATCAATCTTTGGGCCATTGAAGTAAGTATCGTCAAAAATCAACCGTCCCTGAATAGTATGGATACCTTTGTGCCTGAGTTGACGCAGCATTTCACGTAAACCTGCGGTATCAAAATCTGGTGCTCCATAGCCTTTAATGTAGACATTTCCAGATAAAACGCCCCCCTGAATATGGCCATTAGTGGAGATCTCAATCGGCCAACGATAGTCGGCTCCAAGTACACCCAAGGCCACATAAGCAGTTAATAACTTCATTACTGAAGCAGGGTTACGAGCGATTTGTGCATTATGTGAGATAAGTGGGCGAGGCGAGCCAATAGCCTGGACGTAAGCGCTCATTCCCCAGGGAGACATACCTTTAGAACGCAGTAGCTGTTGTATTTCATGGGGTAAGTTAGGATATATAGGCTGCGCTGCAATCGCCTGATTCGTTGGAATTATTATCACTAATGCTAAACATAGTGATTTGAGAATAGCCCTTATTTTCATTGAGTAACACCTTGTCCGGGGAATTATTTTTATTATTATTTAGTATACATCATTCTTATTCATTTATACCAAGCTCCGACCATATACTATCAACATAGGCCTTAACGTCAGCTTTCATCACGATAGGCTCACCCCATTCGCGCGTCGTTTCCCCTTCCCATTTATTTGTGGCATCCATTCCCATTTTTGAGCCTAAGCCAGACACGGGTGACGCAAAATCTAAATAGTCTATCGGGGTGTTTTCGACCAGCAGTGTATCACGAGACGGATCCATTCGGGTAGTCATCGCCCAAATCACATCTTTCCAATCACGTGCGTCAATATCATCATCGACTACAATTACAAACTTAGTGTACATAAACTGCCGCAGAAAAGACCAAACGCCCATCATCACGCGCTTGGCATGACCTGGATATTGTTTTTTCATACTAACCACGGCCATTCGGTAAGAACAGCCTTCGGGAGGCAAATAAAAGTCCGTAATTTCAGGAAACTGCTTTTGCAGAATAGGTACGAAAACTTCATTTAACGCAACCCCAAGTATTGCTGGCTCATCAGGCGGTCGGCCGGTATAAGTACTGTGATAGATCGGTTGGTTTCTGTGGGTAATTCGCTCAACAGTAAATACAGGGAAGGTATCGACCTCATTGTAGTAACCGGTATGATCACCAAATGGCCCCTCAGCCGCCATATCGTCGGGATAGATATATCCTTCTAAAACAAATTCCGCAGTTGCAGGTACTTGCAACTCATTACCTATACACTGAGCGAGCTCCGTGCGCGAACCACGCAGTAATCCCGCGAATGCATACTCTGACAGGGTATCAGGTACTGGAGTCACTGCACCAAGAATGGTCGCAGGATCCGCCCCGAGCGCAACACTTATTGGAAAGGGTTCACCAGGATGCTGTTGCTGCCACTCTCTAAAGTCCAAAGCGCCGCCACGGTGCGACAGCCACCGCATGATCAGGCGATTTCGCCCAATAACTTGTTGACGATAAATACCAAGGTTTTGGCGTTTTTTATGAGGGCCTTTGGTTATCACCAAGCCCCAGGTAATCAATGGCGCTACGTCACCAGGCCAGCAATGCTGAATCGGAATTTTATTCAGGTCAACCTGTTCACCTTCTATTATGACTTCCTGACAGGCTGGTTTTTTTATTTTTTTAGGTGCCATGTCCAGCACCTTGCGATATTTTGGGATTAGATTAAGTGCGTCCCGAAAGCCCTTAGGTGGTTCTGGCTCTTTTAACATAGCCAATAGCTGACCAACGCCGCGCAGTGCCTCCACATTATCTTCACCCATCCCCATCGCAACACGCTTTGTCGTTCCAAATAGGTTAGTTAAGACGGGTGTTTGATAACCCTTAGGATTTTCAAATAGTAGAGCAGGGCCGCCAGATTGTAATACCCGATCTGAAATCTCCGTCATTTCCAAATAAGGGTCAACTTCCTTGTCAATGCGTTTAAGCTCGCCGATTACTTCGAGTTGCTCAATAAAGTCTCTCAGGTCTTTATATTTCATACTGCCTTGTCATGCTTACATAAAAAAGGCACCCAACGGTGCCTTTAAAAGAATTTCTAGTCGGAGCTTAATTCTTCTTTATCGCAAATACAAATTTCCCTGCTTCTTCTCCACTACTCAGCAACTCGTGACCTGTTTGTTTACAATACGCTTCAAAGTCTTTTACCGCGCCAGGGTCTGTCGCAATCACTTTGATTATTTCGCCAGTTTCCATTCCATTCATTGCTTTTTTACAACGCAAAATCGGTAGCGGACAATTTAAGCCTGATGCATCCAACTCCGTATTAAACTCACTCATTTTCATCTCCACTATATTAGACACTGCTGATATTTGGAATCACGATATCAGCTTTAAAACCGCTAAGCTAGTCTATTGCTGTCATGGGTAGTGTCCATATCTAACAATTGATATGCTTACAGCTCATATTCTATTACACAATTACCATATGCAATTACACTTTACTAAAATGCACGGTCTGGGTAACGACTTTATGGTTATTGACGCAACCTCAGAGCCCATAACACTCAACGCGCAAGTAATTCAGCAACTGTCAGACCGTCATCTCGGCATTGGCTTTGACCAATTACTCATGGTTGAAGTTTCTCCTACTCCTGATTGCGACTTTCGGTATCGCATCTTTAATTGTGATGGCACAGAAGTTGAGCAATGTGGAAATGGTGCGCGCTGTTTTGCACGCTTTGTCACCGATAAAGGCTTAAGCACACAACAAGAAATACCCGTGTTAACGGCTGGGGGGCGCATTGTATTGAAGCTTGAACCTGATGGTCAGGTTACCGTCGATATGGGGCAACCCGTATTAGCACCCGCTGAGATTCCATTCAACGCTACAACACAGCAAACGCGCTATGAACACACAATTGCTGGCAAGCATTTAACATTTAGTGCTGTTTCAATGGGCAACCCTCACGCCGTGATAACCGTTGATGATATTGATACTGCTGATGTTGAAGGAATCGGGACCGCTTGGCAGAAAGATGACACCTTCCCAAATCAGGTTAACGTCGGCTTTATGCAGATTATAGACCGTGAAACCATCCGATTACGCGTTTATGAGCGAGGTGTTGGGGAAACCATGGCCTGTGGTTCGGGTGCATGCGCCGCAATCGTCGCTGGCCATATTCAGGGCTTATTAGATGATACCGTTACTGTTATACTCCCAGCAGGCAATCTCCAGATTAACTGGGCAGGGGAGAATAGTGTTGTAAAAATGACGGGCCCTGCCACAACCGTTTACCACGGAACCATAACTGTATGACTAAAACTGCAGAATCAATGCTGCCCGTAGCGATTGACGACCTCAGCGTTGCGGAGTTTCTCAAACAAACTCCAGACTTTCTGATCAGACATCCTGACTTACTTGAGTTTCTCGAAGTTCAACAAGGTATTACCGGTGCCACGTCGCTGCTTGAGCGCCAGACAGTTGTGTTGCGCAACAAGAATAAACACCTCGAAGATCAATTAGACAATCTGATTTTAGCCGCTCGTAGTAATGAGCAAATCATGAAACGTTTGCAGCATCTGACGCTTGAATTGCTCCGCGCCGATGATCTGGATATTCTGTTGAGCACTTGTCAGGATGTGTTACGCGGTGACTTTAATTCTGACTTTGTTTCTTTCCGGCTGTTTCAGGATAAACCCAAAGGCAAAGATATGCCTGGTTTGCACTACGTCAAAAGCAATCATACGATGATGAAAGCCTTCGATGATCTCTTTAAAGACCTAAAACCTGTCTGTGGCCCTTGCCCGGAAGAGCAGCTTAACTTTCTGTTTCGTGAGAATGGTTCACGTATCAAATCCGTTGCGTTAATACCGTTGCAATGTAACCACTCCATTGGCTTACTTGCTTTGGGCAGTATTGATGCCGAGCGTTTTCACAAAGGCATGGGCACTGTATTTATTAGCCATTTAGGCGAACTGATTGCTACCGCCATTTCTAAGCATGTGGAGTGAACAATCATGTCCGGGGCATCACATACCTTAAGCCCAACTGTTCAGGCGTTCATTGATTATCTTCAGTTTGAACGCCGTTACTCCGCGTTAACCGTTGAAAACTATCAGCGCGACCTTCTGCAATTTACCCGATGGCTAACCGACCAAGACCCGCAATGCAAGTTAGATGAGAGCCGTGAGTTCCAGGTACGCCAGTGGGTCGCCAAACTCCATAGAAATGGCCTTAACTCAAGATCATTGCAACGCAAACTCTCTTCATTGCGAAGTTATTTTCGATATCAAATTAAACATAAGCAACTCAGCGTTAATCCTGCCATTGATATACGAGCGCCTCGTGAATCAAAACGCCTTCCTCAGACTTTAGATATTGAACAGGTTGATCAACTGTTGGATATTCCTGATAACGATTTTATCGGGGCCCGGGATAAGGCCATACTCGAACTATTTTATAGTTCCGGTCTAAGGCTTGCTGAACTCGCCAGCCTCACTCTTAGTACTATAGATCTGAACGCAGGGCTCATAACCGTCATCGGTAAAGGCAATAAAACCAGAACAATTCCGGTCGGGAGTAAAGCCATTGCTGCGTTAAAGCATTGGTTATCATTTAGATCCGTTGCTAGTCCCTCTACAACGGACTCCCTGTTCTTGAGCAAACAGGGCAATGCTATTACCCACCGTAACATCCAACTTCGGGTGAATTACTGGCAACAGCAGCAGGGCGTTAGTCAACGAGTGCACCCTCATAAACTGCGTCATAGCGTTGCCTCTCATTTGCTGCAGT
>CALAJG010000010.1 GCA_937923375.1 uncultured Leucothrix sp. | reverse complement strand
GTTAACGCATCAATATGGTTTTGCATAAAATGTCTCGCCTAAAATCGGAGGTGTTTAACCGACACGCCTTGGTTTTTCAATTCGATTAATGAATCGATGCCAATTTGCAGGTGCCGATGGGCATATTGGGTGGTAACGATCTCATCAGACACTTCAGTTTTTACACCTTCCGGCACCATGGGTTGGTCTGAGACTAATAACAGCGCTCCTGTGGGAATTTCATTATGAAAACCGGCTACAAATATTGTTGCTGTTTCCATGTCTACACCCATGCAGCGTAGGGTGCGTAGTTCCTCTTTGAAATCTTCGTCATGCTCCCAAACGCGACGGTTCGTAGTGTAAATTGTTCCGGTCCAATAGTCACAGCTATGGCTACAAATTGTCGCTGAAACAGCTTTTTGCAAATTAAATGCGGGTAGGGCGGGTACCTCTGGAGGCATGTAGTCATTTGAAGTTCCTTCACCGCGAATCGCTGCTATTGGTAAAATCAAATCCCCCAGCTTGTTCTTCTGCTTCAGGCCGCCACACTTACCTAAAAACAAGCAGGCTTTGGGGTGAGAGGCCATGAGTAAATCCATTATAGTTGCCGCATTCGCACTTCCCATACCGAAATTTATGATCGTAATGTCATTAGCGGTTGCACTCAGCATATTACGCTCTTTTCCACGTATCGGTACATCGTGCCATTCTGCAAATAGGTTGACGTAGTTGCTGAAGTTAACTAACAGGATGTAAGAGCCGATTTGATCTAGCGTTAAGCCGGTATATCGGGGCAGCCAGTTTTCGACTATGTCTTGTTTTGTTTTCATTGAGTCTCCCTTTGCTAAAAAACAATGTCCTTAACAGACTATAAGCATAGCACTGGCAGAATTAATGAAAACGAGTTTATAAGCCGTTAGGAGGATTTTCTGGAAATTAAGCTTGAGGGAAGAGGCTTAAAAGATGTGATGTGTGGCGATTAAGAGTCATCCTTGACTCACTTAAACTGGAGGTTGTGAATTAACGAGCGCCAAAGCCTGTGAGAATGGTATAAATTGTTTTTAACGTGATTTGTGCATCGGTAAGTAATGACATATTTTTGATGTAGTACAAATCGTATTCTAATTTGGTGATCGTTGCCTCGGCATCTGCTACATAGCCTTGTTCTGTCTGCGCTAGGCCGGTTATACCTGGCATAACCATATGGCGTAAGGCATAGTTTGGAATCGTTTTGTTGAACTCGTTGACGAAGCTTTCTTGCTCCGGGCGAGGGCCAATAATGCTCATTTCGCCTCTCACCACATTCCATAGCTGTGGAATTTCATCGACACGGAATTTACGGATGAACTTTCCTACCCGTGTAACTCTCATGTCATTGCTCTGGGCAAATTGAGAGCCGTCTTTTTCTGAGTCTGACGTCATACTGCGAAACTTCAGCATATTAAACACCTTGCCATTCATGCCGACACGTTTTTGCCAGAAAAACACAGCACCTCTCGATTCTAGCTTTATAACAACCGCTGTAATGATGCCAATTGCCAGTACTAAAGGTAAAGCTAAGGCGACAGCGATTAGGTCGATAGCTCGCTTCGTGCTCAGATATTTAAAAGATTCAGAATTAGTAAACGCATTGGTGCTGGACTCATTGATGTCAGGAATATTGACACTCATTCTTATTCTCCTATGAGCTAACCCGAAGGTCGCTCTGGTATTTGCAATTAAGCTTATTTTTAGTTGTTAGCTGCGTCTTATTGACACCATCGTTTAGGGGGACGATGTTGCTTGATGTGTAAATAGTAAGGTGAGTCAGGGCTTCAGGCACCAACTCTAAGGACAAGTGGTTGAATTTTGTTGAGCAAAAGATAAGCGGTAAATTTAGGAGTAGACAAACAAAAACCGCACCCAACGAATCAGGTGCGGCTCATGCTTTCTCGGGTTGATCTATACTATATAATGCCGTGCCGGAGTCTTAGCTTAACGGCAAGCTCTGTAACGGAAGTTATAGCGGAAAATTGTCTTGCTGGTCACGTCGGCAGAGTCAACTGACATCATAGCTTCATGGCCTCGACGAGTACGTACCGTCGCAGCTGTCTTTGAGCGTAAAATTACATCCGCGCCACAAGGAGACCATACGTTACCCATCACACCCATTTGGTCTTTGATTAGGAAGTCATCACTACGGTTGCCTCTCCATGATTGCTTTAGACGAGGACCACGAGTACCTGCGAAGAAGTAATCACGTGTGAAAGAAGCTTTAGCAGTACGAGGAAGGTCAGTGAAACCACGGTAGTCAGCGTTGATCAGAGAAACACTTAAGCCGCGAGGAAGGTTAAGGCTGAAGGCCAAGTCACATTTTTTACGATCAAAAGTCCGCTGTCCATGGCCACCCGCTTCAGCGATGTAGTCATCAAATAATACAGAAACACTTTTCTTATCGTTTGCTAGCACGACAGATGCCGAACCTGCCGGGCAACCATTTCCTGCATAGCCTACTTTTTGAATTGTTACGGCTCCAACATTGCCTGCACTAACACTTTGTGCGGCTAATATTAGTAACGATGCTGCGAATGTTGTTGTAAGTTTCTTGCTCATGATAATAATCCCCAATTTGTCTATTTGTTGGGCGCTGTCTATGCAGTACGCCAATTGATGTAAGGCAGAGTAATGAACTTGATTACTTAAGTTTATTACTAGCGCTTGATTATTAACGCGCAAAATAAATTTGAATTGGCTCAATTAATTTTTAGTGACGTCAGTGGGAACGTCTAAACCAATTATACGCATGAGATCTAAACCGTTGCTCTTTTGGATCACTCCTTGGCGGATTTTATAATCGAAACTAATTTGGTTATTTTCTATGTGATCCTGAAAATGAATATTGATTGCACGTTCGCCAAGCGAGTCCACAATTTCGGTTAACGCTAAGTCGTGAGTCGTCACCAACCCAAGGGCGTTGGAGTTAACTAGTTGATTTATGATGGCCTTGGCGCCAATCAAACGATCATGTGAGTTGGTTCCTTGCAGGATTTCATCAAGCAGGAATAATAACGGGATAGGCTGTCTGGCAAGATCAACCACGCACTTGATTCTGGAGATAACCGCATAGAAAAATGAAGCTCCTTGTTTAAGGGAGTCGTTCGCTCGCATCGCAGAGCCGATCATGAAGCGTGATGTTTTGAGGCTTGTGGCCTGCACGGGTGCGCCACAACAGGACAGAACGACATTGACACCAATGGTACGCAGTAGTGTGCTTTTGCCAGACATATTTGAGCCGCTGACCATGATTAAACTCTGCTTTGCATCAATCCGTATGTCGTTAGCAACACGATCCTGACTAAGAATTAAGGGGTGGCTAAGTTCCGATGCATCAAAGCAGGTCGCTTCAGATTGCGGGACTAAATCAGGAAATGGGTTTTCGGGGTTATCAAATGCGTATCTTGCTAGCGAGCTAAGTGCTTCGACCTGCCCAACCACCTCCAGCCATTGGGGTATTTCTGGACCAATTTGTTTGCGCCATTGTTCTAGTCGGTGAGCCGCATGAATGGGTAGACCCAACAAAAATGCCGGTACTATGACCATTTGATTCGAAGTACACTGATCTAACTGACCGATCAAGTTCTGCAGTTGATTTATCTGTTCAGACGGCGGTTTCCCTTTAGACTCAAGTGTTATACTTAGCTGAGTTAGTAATGATGATTTAAATTTCTTTTGTTCAATTAGCGCCAGCATTTGCGAGATGATACAGAGTGTTGAACTTGCTTGTTCAGCATCTATCGCGATGCGCTTGATCTGATGATAGTTGGTCATATAAAAGATGATTTCTAATACAATGACCACTAGTAATAAAGTTACCCCGTAGCCAAGAGCCCATAACACGATGGAAAGTGCGGCTAAGCCACCAAGCACGGTGGCAATAAGGCGTTGTCCACCAGAAATAGGGTTGGCTTTCTCGATCCATTGGCGCAATCCGGCCTGATCTAGTTCATCGTCAGAAGTTCGGTCCAGCAAGGCAACTTCTTCTCGAAAATCCAGATGATAGCGCAGCTCCTCAATTGCCTCTTGACGTTTTTTAATGGTATCCATATCAGCACTAGCGTTTAACCATGAGGCTAAAGTGTCCTCACCTAAACGAGTGCGCGCGTCACAGAGAAATTCGAATAGTGAGGCCTCACCATAGATATCTAAATCGGAAGTATATGGGTGATCAGGGTCAGAATAGCGGTTTCCTGAATTGCCTTGTCCTGACCACTGCCCAGCTAAATGCGCCAGCCTCTTTAGATAGAATTGCTCTGCACGCTGGCCGCGTTGTTGTCGCTTTTTTAGTTGAGCATGCCAGACCATTAGCACGACAAACACAGCTAGAGGAGCTATTACCCAAAGCGGTGTTAAGCTATTTTCTCTGAAACACAGCCAAGCGACTGATAAGGTCAGAAGAAAAGCGGCGATACGTGCCCAAGATAGCCGGTCAGAATCAGTCTCGATTTTTTTTAGCGCTAACTGATAATTTTCTAAACGCTCTTTGTAAGCTAGTTTGGGTTGCAGATTGTTATTTTTCAGATCTATATCCATGGTTGGTTTTTGTACTTCATCGCTTCACTCAACGGTATTCAAACATAAAAACATTAATCACGCAGATAATGTGATGAAGAGAACAGAGATTCAGCACTGTGATTGAATTAATTGCAGAATCCTGAAAACCTGCTATAAAAGTAATTTAAGGGAATGATAATTAAAGAAAAATAGGGGGTAGTCATGAAGTTTATACATATCAGCGATTTACATGTTGGTGAGCACAGCACCCGTGATGCACTCGTCGAAAGGCTAATAAACAAGATTGTTAAGCATTATGCTAACGAGCGTGAAAAGCCGCTGGTGCTTATTACTGGTGACTTTGTTCATGATGGCCGGCAAGAGCAGTTTAATCAAGCTGACAAGTTGTTGTTCAAATTACACAACGCTGGGTTTGAGATGCTGATGTGCCCCGGTAACCATGATTATGGTGAAACCGGATTGGACGATGATTATCAAGCGATGCAACGTTATAACCGCTTTGCCATGAAGCTGACTACTCGTAAATCTGACTCCGACTCAGGTGTACAAAATATCAGAGATGGGCAGTGGAATTATCCTATCGTAAACAAATTTGACGACGTGTACTTCGTCGGACTTGATACGATGCAAGGCGTATTTCGCCTCAGCTGGTACAGTCGGTTCTGGGCGAAGTTTTCGGCCTCAGGCTGGTTGGGGGAGCCTCAGTTGAATAAGCTTGAGGGTATAATTAAAAACATCCGCCGCCGGACTCAGGGTGCAACCATTATTCTCTATATGCACCATCACCCATTTAATTTTAACTTCCGTTTCCGTGTGATGCAGTTGCATGATCGCCTGCGCCTGCACAGGATCATCAAGAATCAGGTAAATATCCTTCTGTTTGGCCACAACCATGTTGAGAAGCGACTTTGGGATAAACAGCGACAGAACGGTATCGGAATTGTACAGGTCTTTGGAAACTCGACGCATCAAAGCAGTACACCGTTTTATGAGATTGACACGGAAACTCGGCGAATGAAGCGTATTTAGAGTCGTATAACAACATCTCTTTGCCTATGCCACTCTGTTCTCTAATATTGGTACACTACGCCTCTAATTAACCAGGACTAGAGGAGCAGGCCAATGGCCCATATCGACTATTACACTTTTCCACTTTCGCCATTTGCCTATCTTGCAGGTGGTCGCCTTGAAGAAGTCGCCGCAAAACATGGTGCTACGATCACCTACAAGCCATTTGCTTTGATGACAATTTTTGAAGAAACCGGTACGCCTCCTCCACCAAAACGTCACCCGAGTTTAATGACCTACCGCACTCAGGAGTTGAAACGCATCGCCAAAATGCAGGATATGCCAATTAACTTGCAGCCAGCGCATTGGCCTACTAATCCTGCGCCGGCTTGCAATGCAATCATTGCTGCTCAAAATGCAGGTGGTGATGTCGGTGGCTTGGTCCAGGCTTTACTAAAAGCCTGCTGGGCAGAGGAAAAAGATATTAGTCAGAGTGACGTAGTGAAAGCATGCTTAGAAGCCAATGGTTTTGATGCAGCGCTTGCAGATACTGACGCCGAAGTCGGTGCTGCGGTTTTTGACGTAAACACTGAAGATGCCAGAAATGCTGGTGTGTTTGGAACGCCTACTTATGTTGTGGGAGAGGAGGTCTTCTTTGGGCAAGATCGTTTGGAATACTTGGATGCGTATTTAAAAGGTTGAG
>CALAJG010000009.1 GCA_937923375.1 uncultured Leucothrix sp. | reverse complement strand
CAAAGGATTGAGTTTTGAAGAGATTGCCAGCGTGAGGGATACGAAAGAAAAAACGGTACGTCAGCATGCTACAGCTATTTATCGAAAATCTGGATTAAACGGTCGTCATGAGTTTTCAGCATGGTTCTTTGAGGATTTTTTGCAGGCGTCATGATTAGTAAATGCTCCTCTTTATATTGCAAGTGGTGGCAGGATTGAGCGAGATCGTTGGATTGTGAATATTTAGCGGTTTAGCACTATAGAGCTATGCAGACCAACTTAATCAACCGATGAATGGACTTTGTCGCATCGCAATACACACCGTTATAGTAGCTTCTTAGGATCCACTCAGCGTTGGGGGTTTACAGTAGTTCTTATCCGAGCTAATCCTTTAGCGTTGTCTTTTGCGTCTATTGATACGATATTCAATAACATAAGCTTTCTTACCTGATGGATAGACGCGAACACCGAAGTTGGGTACTGCAGAATCCCACCATATATCTCGCTTATTACCTAATTTAGAGTAAGTTAAATTTTGAACAAATGGTTTGGTTAATCTGATTATCTGATTATCTGATTGGAGCCATTTTTCATTGAGTCACCAATAAGTCACCTTGCTTTGAGTCACTACTGAGTCACCATGCTATTTGAAAAAACATGCATTTAAGTGTTGTTCCATGTAGGTTAGTGTGTAGCTAAGTGCACTGATTTGCAAGGAAAAGTCGTCATATGGATTTTATGCTCTGTCACTTGTAATCAGTAGGTCCCGCGTTCGATTCGTGGTTGCGGCACCAAGATATCTAAAGGCTTACAGCGTTTTCGTTGTAGGCCTTTTTTAATGAGTCACCACTGAGTCACCAAATAAAAAATCTTTTTACCAACGACTTAATTACTAAATCATTCGTCTCCCCCCTCACTTAGTAACAGTAATTGGCAAAAGCAATCTATGATGCCCAGCTATCTTAACTCTTACTGACACAGTCATAGTCATAGGGCATTCCTCTTATAAGACATTTGTCGTCTATCAATCGCTCTTCAGGCATGAAATCATTTTCAACGTGCCGATTTAGGCAACTAACCAAATCAATGAGGACACACAAATGAGACTTACTAAACTATTTGCTATCGCACTTACTTCTATTTTACTTCTGACTGCTGCGAGCAGCAGCTGGGCCACCTACAAAATGGTCAACGGGCAATGGGTCTATGTCGATAATGATAGTAGCAGTAGCTATGACACCGATAATGACAATGATAACGGTCGTGAAGACAATGACAATGATAATGGCAGAGACAACGATAACGACAATGATAATGGTCGTGAAGACAACGATAACGATAATGACAACGGCAGTGATAACGACAACGATAATGACTAAGGCTTGCTGTGACTTCAGAATCTACCAGCAATAAGGGTTCTAATGAGCGCACCACAAAAATCATCCTGGCGATGATTTTTGTCATGCTAGCCGTTTTTTCTGAACGGCTAGCTGACTTAGAACAAGTACTGAAATCTGACAACAGGCTATTGTTCGTCGGTACTTTGGTGGTTGGCCTCGCCATCGTTTCAATGTTTAGCCCCGCTCTCATGCGCTGGTCGCCTTGGATATTGATCCTTGGGCTACTTCCGATGCTGTCGTATAAATGGAGCTGGCATGCGAATCATGGCTGGCTGACGGTTTGGATCTTGTTAGCGGCACCGTGGGTGCGCCGTTAGTGGGAAGATGAAGATTACTGGTCTTATATCCGCCTCACCATGGGAATAGTCATGCTGGCGGCGTGTGCGCAAAAACTGCTGGCAGGTACCTATCTCGACGGGCCTTATATCACTTACCTGAGCTATAAAGGCGGAACCACTGAGCAGCTGTTTGGCTTCCTGTGTGAACGTGAGCAGGCGCTGGCAGTGGGCTGCGGCTGGCATCAGTTCATCGGTATTTTTCTGGTCGCATGGCAGGCCATTGTCGGGCTGTTATTGCTGTCCGGCGCACGCTCACCCATTATCCTGTTTGTAGAAATCGCCTTTTTAATCGGGGCGGGTGTTTATGCGGATGAGCTTAATTTTCAGGTGTTGAATATCGCCTTCCTGTGCATCGCTTTTGGTGTCGGTATGGCACGCTGGCTGGCGATCATTTGTGCGGTGATGTTGCTGGTGGATTTTTTCAGCCTGACGAGGATCGTGGAACATGTTCTGGGGCTTTAAGTACACACGCGTCTTACTGGGTGGCTTATTGGCGCTTCACGTTCTGTGGATCGGTACGCACCTTTACCTCGTCAAAAATCACCAGCTTAATGCATGGAAACTGGGCGGCTACGGTATGTATACCCGACCCTCGCCGCGCTTTCGGTTAAACGCGCATGTCGAAGGTCTTGAGGCTAGGGAAAAATGGCGAAGTAACCCTAACTTCTCGGCAGAAAACTGGTATTTTGTGCTGCCTTGCCGCTCCATCTCAGCCAGTCGCATTGCCAGCTTCTATCAGGACAACCCGGAAGCCCTCGGTAAAACGACTCGCCTTCTAATAACTATTCGGTCTTTTGAGCGCTACCCGGTAAAATCAGAGTATGTACCAACGGTTGAGCTAACCATTAGATGGCCCGATGACAAGACGTTTACTTGGGAAAGCAAGGTGTGTGAACAGCAAAGCAAGGGAAAGGGTCAATGGCCACACTAAAATCTAATGCGCTGTTTTATGACGGTGACTGTCCGTTTTGCACGCACTATTCCGAGTTAATGCAAGCTAGGGATGAACTGGGGCAGTTTGCAATTATTTCTCTCCGCGAAGATCAGGCCAGCGCGCAGGAATTCCGTGATTTGGGTTTGGATTTGGAACAGGGGTTTGTCTTTCGCTACAACGGGGGTATTTATCATGGCGCAGAGGCGATGCATGTACTGGCAGCGGCTAACCAACAGAAAGATCCGATACTTAGGTTAAATCATTGGTTCTTTGGTAAGCGTGCCATGTCGAAATGCCTTTATCCTGTGCTTCGGTTTGGGCGCTGGCTGGCTTTACTGATAATGAAAGGGCCGAATAGGCCAAGGCTTTAATAGCTTTTCCAGCTATGGTGCCCGCAAAAGCTCATCCAAAGCGGGACAATTATCGTGCTTATCCTGCTCACAGGCTGCTGACAGTTGCATGAGCGCCGCTTTAATCCTAATGATTTCTTTAAGTTTTTCGTCAAGCACGGTAACTTGCTTATTCACCATGCCATAAACTTTGTCACAAGAATCATCTTTAATATCGATCAGCTGCATTAATTCAAATATTTCACTTTGTGCGAACCCTAATGAACGCGCACGCCGCACTAGCCGTAAATATTTCAAGTGTCTATCTGAATAA
>CALAJG010000008.1 GCA_937923375.1 uncultured Leucothrix sp. | reverse complement strand
CGCATTTTTGCATAGCGATCTTTGGGCACTAAGGTTGTTTGTTCGTCACCTTCAATTACCAAGGTTTCAAGGACTAATTCGCCCCCCTTGCGTAAAAAGCTGCGTAGCTCTTTTAAGTGTGTAACCGGTGATGCACGATGGTATAAAACCCCCATCGAAAATACTGTATCAAAACCAACGCCTTTATATCGTTGATTAAAAGCGGGTAGTTGTTCGGATTTGAAGGGTAGCAAATGAATCGGTAGGTCAGCACCAGCGTAACGCTTGATTGCTCTAAATTGTGCAACAAAGAACTGGCTGGGATCCGCTCCGATGACTAACTGAGCGCCCTCACCCAGCATTCGCCACATGTGATAACCGTTACCACAGCCTACATCTAAAATCCGGCGTTTTTTTAAATCACTTAAATGAGGCTGGATACGCTGCCATTTGAAATCTGATCGCCACTCGGTGTCCACCTTGATGCCGAACAATTCGTAAGGTCCTTTTCGCCAAGGGATGATCGTTCTGAGCTGCTGCTCAAGTAACATGGCTTGCTCAGGTTCAATATCAGACTCCGCACCAATTGTGATGCTGTCCGCATTGAGATCCACCGTTGATGCCTGCACATCTGGCATTTGATCAATCAAATCAATCCAATCCTGCAAAAAACCGTGTGTTTTTTCCTTAAAGACAGTATCAATCTCATCTGGCAGTGTAGCTAGCCAAGGTTCAAAATCAGTTTCACGCAAATCACGATATAGCGAATCGAAGTTAAACATTTCAGTGCGTTGTAGCTGCCGGTGTGGTGCCTGGCCATACAAAACTGGCATCAATTTTTTCAAAGCTGATTTTTTCGCTGGTTTTACCCACCGAGTCATCGCACATAAAATAGAGGTACGGCCCGACTACAGCATCAGCGGACGCATTGTTTTTACCCTCTTCTCCAGGATAATTCGTTATCCGCATTTGCGTATTCAGGGGACCACTGTCGATGCTGTTCACACGCACAAAACGCTCAGGATTATCATATTCATCAGCCACAATATCCATCATCGCCGCCATGCCTGCCTTAGCGATACCAAACGCTCCGGTATAAGCACGCGAGAGATGGTGTGCAGAGTGAATAATTGACGCATGTTGAGACTGTTTTAAAAGCGGCAAACAGGCCTGCACAATCAGGTAATTCGCATTCAAGTTAATGGTCATTACCTTCTGCCAGCTTTCCAGATCATATTGCTCAAACGGCATAAACCCTGGCAACCAAGCCGCATTTAAAACCAAGCCGTCAAGACCTCCCAGCTGCTCACTGAGGATTTTGGACATTTCGACATAATCGTGGGCTGTTGCCCCAGCCATATCTAGCGGGTAAATCGCAGGCTCCGGATGACCAGTGTCCGTAATTTCATCGTAAACTTTTTCAAGTTCGGAAATGGTTTTGTCCAGTAATACCACCGTCGCGCCAAAACGAGCATAGGCTTTGGCAACCGACCGGCCGATACCACCGGCTGCACCGGTAACCAAAATGACACGTTCCTCAAGTGCATTTTCCTGAGGAACGAAATTTAATAATACTTCAGACATTGATAACCCTGTCGACGTTACTCGTCATCCTGATAATAGTAATCGTAGGCGCGTTGCATTTCTGTGGTAAAACGCCAAGCATCAGAATAAGAAAGGCCGCTATTCTCAGGGATTATCACCTTCACGTACAGCGCTTTACCGTGTTTATCTTTCAATGAGGCTAAGCTGTCGGACATTGCCTTTCTCGTGGTCGTTACAAAGCTACCCTGATCCGAGTCACGGATACGATAGACTTCGCGCCCACCTTTTTTACTAAACCAAACCGATACTACGTGTTTGCCGGTGCTGGAACGCGCTGGACGCACCAACTTCTGGTATTTAGAATCCAACGAGTCAAACTCGCTCTTTAAGGTTTGCAGTCTGCTTTCATCTTGAGAACGTAACGCTTCCAACTCCACCATTTCTTCACGAAGCGTTTGTAATTCTGCTGCTTCATCTTGTTTCGCTTGCTCCAGCGCGATGACTTCAGCACGCATCGCGATCAATTGCTTTTCACTTAGCTGCTGATTCTCACGCAGCGTCGCCAGCTCATTTTCGGTCAACTGCTGTCTCTCACGACTTGAGTCCAACGTGGCTTCAGTAGCACGCAACTTTTCTTGCAAGTCAGTGAGCTGAGAATCCCTATCTTGTTGGCTGGCCACCAAAGCTGCATTGGCACGCTCAAGCGCTTTTTCCAACTCAGCAATTTTGCTAGCACTATCGTTTTGAGACGTCCTTAAAGAGGCCTGCTGTTCTTTTAACGCCAGCTCTTCAGCTTTGGAAGCCTCTAAAGCCGCTTTTTGCTCCTGAAGCGCCAACTGTTCAGCTTTCAGTGCAGCTTGCTGCCTTAATACATTCGCTTGTGCTTCACTCAACTCTGCCTGAAGTGTCTTGTTATTTTGCTGGTTTGACAGAAGTTCCGCTTGTTTCTGATCGAGCGCTGCCTGCAAACGAACTACCTGTTGCTGGCTGGTTTCTTGGATCCCCTGCAAGTTAGCCAGTGCCTGCGCTCTCATGGTTAACGTTGCTAATTGCTTATCACGATCAGCTTTTAAAGCATCCACCTGTTGACTCGTTAGCGTTAGCTGCTTCTCGCGCTCCTGCACCGCTTTAAGGCTGGCCTCAAGCTCCTGCTCTATCTTAGTAACCTTGGTTAATATCCTATTTAATTCTTCTTGCAGCGCTTCATTGGCAACCTGTTTATCGACCGCTACTTTATTGGCATCCACCAACCGTTTCTGCAATAACACCATCTGATCTTCAAGCGAGTTCTTCTGAGCTTCTCGATCTAAGGCCTGCTCAGCGGCCAAGCGCTCGGCCTGAATACTGGCTTTAAGGTCGGTAACCAACTTCCAGTTATTGGTAATCGCCATGACTGTTACCAAAAGGAACACCATGGT
>CALAJG010000007.1 GCA_937923375.1 uncultured Leucothrix sp. | reverse complement strand
CAACATTTGTAGCACCAGCACCAGCACCAGCACCAGCACCAGCACCAGCACCAGCACCAGCACCAGCACCAGCACCAGCACCAGCACCAGCACCAGCACCAGCACCAGCACCAGCACCAGCACCAGCACGTAAACCACTGGATTTAGACTACGCTGAGGAAGATGAGGCACCACCGGCATGGGATGAATATGATCAGATGCTCAGTCAAACTTCACCCATAACACAAGAAGTGGTTAAGGATTCTGCTCCTGTTAAAAATGAAACTGC
Source organism: uncultured Leucothrix sp. (assembly GCA_937923375.1). Taxonomy (GTDB): domain Bacteria; phylum Pseudomonadota; class Gammaproteobacteria; order Thiotrichales; family Thiotrichaceae; genus Leucothrix. The sequence continues at coordinate 9,822 of CALAJG010000007.1, read as the reverse complement.
CAATGCTAGCTTAGACTCGCAAGAAACCAGTTTAGAACAAGCTTCAACTGAAGCTCCGCCGTGGGATGATTCTCAAACTGTCGACAATTTTCAAGATAAGCCTGTCAATGACGTCCTCGAAGAGAAAGTTGATCCAAAAGAGCCAGTTACTGATACCCAACTGCCAACTGAGTCTGCTTCAATTACTGATCTATTGTTTGCAGATTTTCCTGATGAGATCGACGAAGGTGCTCTTGTTGAAATTGAAGGAACTCCTGACGACGTTGCTGATTCTCCTGGTGTCCAGCCTAGGGAAGAACTTGAAGCGGCTCCGGCGATCGCATCTGTGCCAAATACTTCCTCAGGGATGGCTATTTCGGAAAATTCCGATCGGTGGTATCAAACAATAGAGAAGTTAGCCATTACTGGTTTGGCCGCCGAATTAGCAAAAAATTGTATTTTCGTTAACGACAATAATGAAAAAATAGAATTGCACATCGATTCATCAAGCGAAATGCTAATGACTAACAGTGCAATAAACGAAATAGAAACGGCACTTACTGATCATTATGGGCGGCCACGTAAGTTGGTTGTAGCAATAAGGGAGCTCTCTGAAGAAACGCCCGCACAATATGATCAGCGGCGTATTGGCGAAGTGCAGGAAAGTGCAGAGCGGTCCATTGAAAACGATAACTTTGTCAGACAACTATCAGATCGCTTTGGCGCAAGAGTCGTGCCTGGATCGGTTAAACCTAAAAGTTAAGTCGTTGTATTGTGAAGCACTATTTAAAAATAGCCAAGTCGGCACCATAGGTTATAATCGTTACATAGATTTCAGGAGAGTAGTTATGATGAAAGGTGGTTTGGGAAATATGATGAAGCAAGCGCAGAAAATGCAGGAAGATGTGCAACGCGCTCAGGCTGAAATCGCCCAATTAGAAGTAACTGGTGAGTCAGGTGGTGGATTAGTTGCGGTCACTTTAAATGGTCAGCATGATTGCAAACGCGTAAAAATTGATCCGAGCCTTATGGAGGATGATGACCAGGAAATGTTGGAAGATTTAATTGCAGCAGCTATCAATGACTCGGTGCAAAAGCTTGCGGCAGAGACTAAAGAGCGTATGTCTGGGGTAACAGCAGGTATGAATCTACCGGCTGGTATGAAGCTCCCGTTCTGATCGATGTCAGAATCCTCTCTTCTCAACGAGCTGGTTGATGCCTTCAAGTGCTTACCGGGAGTAGGCGCGCGCACCGCTCAACGAATGAGTTTTCACTTACTTGAGCATGATCGTGCCGCTGGATTAAAACTTGCCAATGCGATGCAGCAGGCCATAGAGAAAATCACCCACTGTCAACGCTGTAGGACGTTGACAGAGCATGATCTATGCCGGATTTGCAATAACTCACTGCGTGACGAAAGTTTACTCTGTATCGTCGAAAACCCTTCAGATGTGATTGCGCTTGAGCAAGCGACTGATTATAAAGGTTTTTACTTTGTGTTAATGGGCAAGCTGTCGCCACTTGATGGTATTGGCCCTGAGCAACTTGGTCTAGACATCCTTGAAAACCGCTTGAAAGATGGTTTTGTCAAAGAGCTAATTCTTGCAACTAACCCCACTATCGAAGGCGAAGTGACTGCTCATTACATACATGAGCTAGCGGCCAGGCACAGCGTTTCAGCAACCCGTATAGCACATGGTGTCCCAGTCGGTGGAGAGTTGGACTACGTCGATAGCGGTACCTTATCGCATGCCTTTGATGGTCGCCGTGCTTACTAATTAACAGATGATTATTGTTGGGAAGATCCATGACTGAAGACTGTTTATTTTGCAAAATACTAGCGGGTGACGTTCCGTCTGATGTTGTCTATTCAGATGAGTTTGTAATTGCTTTCAAGGATATCTACCCCAAAGCACCGTTTCATGTGTTAATTATTCCCAGAAAACACATTGCTACCTTAAATGATACTGGTGATGATGATATCGAGCTAACAGGGCGCTTATTCTCTGCGGCGAAGGCCATTGCTGCTGAACAAGGGTTTGCTGAAGATGGCTATAGAATGATGATGAATTGCGGTGAAGGTGGGGGCCAAATAATTTTTCATCTGCATCTTCATTTGATGGCTGGTAAAACATTTAACGCTTAATCACCAGAAAGTGAACGGTACCCTGTTAAATGGTAGATGTCTAAAATGCCTCCACTGTGATGAGCATGGGTTGTCACAGTTATGAGGCCCTAATTGTGTTTTTATGTTGAATAATTGCTTTATTAGTATCCACTAATGTTCGCTTTTCCTATGCAAAAAAGATTCTAATCTATTTAACTAATGTGCTATCTTTATAAAAAGTCTGCGAGAGGAGTGTTAATAACTGATTAGGTAGGTAATCAAGACATGCAGACCACACAAGAGCAGAAGCGACTGCTTAACTGTACGAAAGTAAATGAGATAACAGGTTGCTACATTTGGACGCGCAAAACCTCGATTGATGGATATGGCCAAACAATGATCAAAGAATCATGTGGCAGTGTTCACCTTGAGCGGGCGCACCATGCTAGTTATGTGGCTTTTTATGGAGAAGTTCCGCAAGGTAAAAAAGTAAGGCAAGGCTGTGGAAACTCACTGTGCATCAATCCTGAGCACCTTGAGCTAGTGGTTAGTTGATCGTAAGATCTTACTTACCGAAATTTAATACCGTCTGTGTTAAATTCAACTATACTTAATAGTGTAGATTTAGATGAAAGCCTGCTTCACTCATTCCCCTCAAACCTAGTTAACTGAGTGAATTATTTAACGCGGTTGATTGCCGGAGTATATCTGGCAGTTACACCGCGTTTTTTTATACTTGTTGATGCTCATAAATCCGGCCGTCGGAACCCTGTCTCCCTTAATCACACTATTTAATTACAGCTTTGTGAAGTTATAAAATAATTAAAACTCATAATAAACACTGAAAAAAACGGTGGATACCATGAGTATTTATAAGCTAGCCACTAAATTAGCCTGCCTTGGACTGATTATCTGTTTCTCAGGATCTAAAGTCTATGCTGCTGAATTTTGTGATGATCAGTACTACATTGACAAAACACTTGCTAATGGTGCCAAGTGGGACATGTGCTGGTCGCATAGTAAAAATCAAGGGATCAGTTACCACCATATTTTCTACACACCTCAAAATGGCACCAGACGTATGGTTTTGTTTGATGCGTCAATTGCACAGATACACGTTCCTTATGACGATAATGGCGCCAGATTCCACGATGTTTCAGATTTTGGCTTAGGAGATGACGGTGCTAATAATAATAATTTAGTCGCGTTGCGCTCGGCCGAATGCCCAGCCGGTGCGTTAAGCTATTTTAATGGCAAGGCGGCAGTCTGTCATCGTGTCATTGATAACGGCAGCGCCTACCGTAAGGGGACAAGCCGAAAGAGTAGCCAGCTCCTTAAGGTGTTCAGCATGTCTAAGGTAGGTCAATATATTTATGGTGTCGACTGGGACTTTCATGATGATGGCCAGATCAAACCTTCTATTGTCGCCACTGGAGCACTGCAGCGGTATACGGACATAAGCAACGAGGCTCAAGGCTGGGTTGTTGGTGGCGCTAATCAGGTTGGTTTATCGCATATGCATAATTTTTATTGGCGCCTGGACTTTGATATAGACGGTACGGGCAACAATGATATTGTTCAGGAAATTAATTACACAGCTAGCCAAGGCAAGCGATACAAGACGTTTAAGAATTTCTCTGAGGAAGCCGCCAGATCAGTAAATCCCGGTACAATGCGTTCATGGATTGTAAAAGATGGGAGTACAACAAATCGTAAAGGGCATCGAATATCTTACGAAATTCGCTTGAATGAATCAGGACAGCGTGAAGTTGGCCCGTCATTCGAACCTTTCACGAATAACGACTTTTATGTCACCCGCTCTAAAAGCTGTGAACTGTTTGCTTCGCATAACGCATCAGTAAATGGTTGCGACACGAATAATCTCAATGAATTTGTTAATGGGGAATCCATTGTAAACCAAGATATTGTGACATGGGTTGGTGTTTCTTTTTATCATATGCCACGTTCAGAAGATGCCCCAAAAATGGATGCCCATGTATCGGGTTTTGAATTAATCCCCAGAGATTGGCACACAACAAGCCCAGCACTTGATGAGCCGCCGGAAATATCTCTGCGACTTAGTGCCAAGGAAGATTATGCCACTAGCGCATCGACAACTATTCTAATTGATGTGATGTCAAATGATACTGGCGCAGATATAAGAATAGATACGCTCGATGATCCAGGAAATGGCACTGCAACCATTGTAAACAATAAAGTTCGATACACGCCTAACCCTGGTTTTATTGGTACTGATGTGTTTTGGTACACCATCAAAGATAGTGCAGGAGCTGTTTATGGGGCTACCATTAATGTCAATGTAACACGCGCTGATCAAAATAATAGCGGCTACGTCAGTTCTGGTGGTGGTGGGGCGATATCTTTATTAAGTTTATTGTCAATTCTATTTGGTGTGTCACTGTTCAGATTAAATCTCTATAGAAAGAAATATTTCCTAAGATAGTTTATCGAACAAACCGAATTATTATAATGTATACTGGCACCATGTTTTGGTGCCAGATTTTTTTGGCACCATAAGTTTTTATGGGGCAGGAAACCGTTGAAAAGTTTATGGAATCGCTTAATAAAGCTTGATCGCGATAGTAGTAAAAGCCTACAGATTCAGATACGCGAAGGTATAGTTACGGCGGCCTTAGAGAAAATGTTGGAGATCGATAAACCACTACCCTCATCAAGGGAACTGGCTAAAGAGCTCAATGTCGCACGTAACACCGTTGTACTGGCTTATCAGCATCTGGTCGACGAAGGCTTTCTGGATTCCCATGAACGAAAAGGCTTCTTCATTAATCCTCAGGTATACAGTGACAGGATTGACCAGCCAAATAATGAGGGCGATGTCTCCAGAGATACTCCGGAGTGGTGTAATCGACTCTTATTGAAACAACCCTCCCTACAGCGAAATATCCGTAAAAATAAGAATTGGAAAGACTCTCCGTATCCGTTTATTTTTGGTCAACTTGATTTTAACTTAATCCCTATCCACGAATGGCGCGAATGCGTTCATTATTCTTTAAATGTTGGCGAAATGCGGCAATGGGCCACTGATCAAGTGGATGAGGACGATCCACTCCTGATCGAGCAAATACAAAAGCGGGTATTACCAAGAAGGGGAATCTGGACGCGCCCAGAGAATATTATGATTACGCTGGGTGCCCAAAATGCACTTTATATCATCGCGAGCTTGTTGGTAGGTGAGGGAACACGCGTAGGCATAGAAAACCCAGGATACCCAGACGTTAGAAATATCATGCGTTTAAAAACTAACAATTTGATTGGATTAGACATTGATGACGAAGGGGTTGTTGTCAATGACCAGTTACTGAGTTGTGATGTTGTTTATGTGACACCAAGTCATCAGGTTCCAAGCGGAGTTACTATGTCGCAGGCGCGTCGTAAAGAGTTATTGGCGGCAGCGGCTCATAACGATATCGTTGTCATTGAAGACGACTTTGAAGCCGAATCAAATTTCAAACATGAGCCACAGCCAGCTCTTAAAAGCTCCTCTGATTCTGATCAAGTCATTTATGTGGGCAGTACGTCTAAGACCTTTGCCCCAGGTTTACGACTGGGTTACATGGTGGCACCAGAAAAAGTTATTCAAGAAGCTCGGGCCTTACGACGGTTGATGTTTAGACATGCACCAGCGAATAATCAGCGCGCCGCTGCCCTGTTTATAAGTCTTGGGCATTATGACAAAATGATCGGTCGCTTACATGGTATCTATAAAGAACGTTGGCAGGCGATGAATCAATGCATAGAAAAATACTTGCCAGGCCTTAAATGCGTGCCTAATTTTGGTGGGTCATCGTTCTGGCTTGAGGGGCCTGAAGGGTTAGATGTTGATGTTATGGCGAGTGCTTTGGAGCAACAGGGCGTAGTACTTGAAACAGGCAGTGTGTTTTTTATGGGGCAGAGTGCTCCAAAGAACCATTTTCGCCTCGGTTATGCATCGATACCTGTTGATAAAATTGAGCCAGGCATACTGATGATCGCAGACTATCTATATGGCCGTAATCCAGAACAGAAAAACAATGGAAGTCCATTAAGTGACCCATGATGTTCCATTAATTAAAAATATTGTTCATTGTTGGTTTAAAAACTTGCTCTGGCACCACTGTTTAAACAGACTGGTTCTAGCGTGAGACTAATGATTTTTTTAGCATCGCCTAAGCTATAATATAGGCATCTTCAATTACCTCTAAAAGATAGGAAATACCAATGACGAAAATGACACCCAGTGAAGCCTTTGTGGAAACAATGGTAGCTAATAATGTTACTGAAATATTTGGTATCATGGGCTCCGCTTTCATGGATGCAATGGATATCTTTACTCCTGCGGGCATTCGTTTGATCCCTGTCGTACACGAGCAAGGCGCTGCCCACATGGCTGATGGTTTTGCCCGTGTATCAGGACGTCATGGTGTTTGTATCGCACAAAATGGCCCGGGTATTACTAACTTCGTTACAGCGATTGCTGCAGCTTACTGGGCACATAGCCCTGTTGTTTGTATCACTCCTGAGACGGGCGCTTCAACGACAGGTTTGGGTGGCTTCCAGGAAGCAGAGCAGCTACCGTTCTTCGAGACGATTACTAAATATCAAGGTCACGTTACTGTTCCTAAGCGTATGGCAGAGTTCACCGCACGCTGTTTTGACATTGCGATGCATGAGAATGGTCCAACACAACTAAATATTCCACGTGATTTCTTCTACGGTGACATCGAATGTGAAATCCCGCAGCCAATGCGCATTGAACGTGGTGCGGGTGGAGAGAAGTCACTTCAGGAAGCTGCTGATCTTATTGCTAAAGCTAAGACACCAGTGATCGTATCCGGTGGTGGTGTTGTTATGAGCGGTGCAGTAGATGAGTGTGTGGCGCTAGCTGAGCGTTTAGGCGCGCCAGTTGTTAACAGTTATCTACATAACGATTCATTCCCTGCAAGTCACCCTCAGTGGTGTGGTCCGCTTGGTTATCAGGGTTCAAAAGCCGCGATGCGTTTGATTTCTGAAGCTGACGTTGTTATCGCCCTTGGAACACGTCTTGGTCCCTTTGGTACCTTACCACAGCACGGAATGGACTACTGGCCCAAAGATGCCAAGATTATTCAAATCGACTGCAACTCGCGTATGCTCGGTCTGGTTAAGAAGATTTCCGTGGGTATCTGTGGTGATGCTGGTGCCGCAGCGATTGCTCTGTCTCGTTTGTTAGCAGATGCTACGCTTGCCTGTGACAGCACCAAAGAAGCACGTATGGCGCACACCGCTGCGACGAAAGCGTCATGGGAAGCTGAACTTGATGAGTGGATCCACGAGAAGGATGACTACTCTCTTGATATGATCGAAGAGCAGGCAGGAGAAGAAGGTAACTACCTGCACCCTCGTCAGGTACTTCGTGAGCTTGAGAAAGCCATGCCTGCCGATGCAATGGTTTCGACTGACATCGGTAACATCAACTCAGTGGCAAACAGCTACCTGCGTTTCGATCGTCCGCGTAGCTTCTTTGCACCAATGAGCTTCGGTAACTGTGGTTACGCACTACCAACAATCATGGGTGCCAAAGTTGCTGCTCCGGAACGTCCTGCAATTTCTTACGCGGGTGACGGTGCGTGGGGCATGAGCATGATGGAAACAATGACCTGTGTTCGTGAGAATATCCCCGTGACAGCCGTTGTTTTCCATAATCGCCAATGGGGTGCGGAGAAGAAGAATCAGGTTGATTTCTACGGACGTCGATTTGTAGCAGGTGAGCTTGAAAATCAAAGCTTTGCCGGTATTGGTCGTGCCATGGGCGCTGAAGGCGTTACCGTTGATAAGTTGGAGGATGTCGGTCCGGCACTTCAGGCTGCAGTTGAAGCACAGATGAAGGAAGGCAAGACAACAATTCTTGAAATCATGTGTACTCGTGAACTGGGCGACCCGTTCCGTAAAGACGCGCTTTCTACGCCAGTGCGCCACTTGGAAAAGTACAAAGACTACGTGTAATTAGTCTTGATTAGGTCGGTTCCTTGGCCTGAGTGCTATCAGGGCACGTCAGTTAACTGGCGTGCCTTTTGTTACTGCGTATACCTCATGGTTAATCTATAATATGAGTCCACAAATTTGCATCATTCGTATCGCAAAAGAATGTAAAAATATAAGGGGCCTGTTTTGAGTGTACGCAATATCTTTGTGATTACTTCGGTTGTCAGTATTCTGGCCGTAATCATCTTCAGTTTTTTCTGGAAACCCATTCTTTGGAGTTTCTTAATAATTATCCCGTTAGTACTCGTTGGCATATGGGATATTATCCAAACTAAGCGCGCAGTGTTGCGCTTGTATCCAGTCATTGGCCATATCCGTTACATGATGGAGTCAATACGTCCGGAGATTCAACAGTATTTCGTCGAGACGGATATTGATGGGCGTCCGATTAGTCGGGAGTTCCGCTCACTAGTTTATCAGCGTGCTAAAGGTCAACGCGATACCATTCCATTCGGCACCTTATTTGATACCTACGCAGATGGTTACGAATGGATGGGGCATTCTATATCGCCAACGCACATTGAAAATCACGATCTTCGGGTTATGTTTGGGGGCTCCGACTGCACACAACCTTATGCGGCATCGCCGCTGAATATTTCTGCGATGAGCTACGGTTCATTAAGCAAAACAGCCATTACCGCCTTGAATCGCGGTGCTAAAAAAGGTGGCTTTGCCCATAACACGGGTGAGGGTGGTGTAAGCCCATACCACCTCGAGTCTGGGGGTGATTTAATATGGCAAATCGGCACAGGCTACTTTGGTTGTCGAAATGAAGCCGGTGGTTTTGATGCTGAATTATTTGCAGAGACTGCCAGGCTCGATAATGTAAAAATGATCGAGATTAAGCTATCACAGGGCGCCAAGCCTGGCCACGGTGGCATCTTACCGGCTGCAAAGCTGACGCCAGAAATTGCCAGGATTCGTCATGTACCTCTAGGAAGTGATGTGATTTCACCCTCCGGTCATACAGAGTTTTCTAGTCCCAGAGGCTTGCTGGAGTTTGTAAAGCAACTGCGAGATTTATCAGGGGGGAAACCGGTTGGTTTTAAGCTGTGTATCGGTCGTAACAGCGAATTTCTCTCAATCTGCAAAGCGATGATCGAAACGGGTATTAAACCGGACTTTATTACGGTCGATGGGGGTGAAGGTGGAACGGGTGCTTCACCGGTTGAACTAACTAACTCCGTTGGTTCGCCACTAAGAGAGGGTTTAAGCTTTGTGAATGCCGCATTGATAGGATTCGGTTTGCGCGATGAAATGCGCTTGATTGCAGCCGGTAAAGTATTCTCAGCATTTCATATGGTTAGAACTATGGCGCTGGGCGCAGATACTATTAATATGGCCCGCGGCATGATGTTGGCATTGGGCTGTATCCAATCAAGAAGCTGTAATTCAGACCACTGTCCAACTGGAATTGCCACACAAAATCCAGATCGTTATAAGGCGTTGGATGTGACTGATAAGTCTGAACGCGTCGCACGATTCCATCGCGCCACAATTAAACACCTAATCGAATTACTTGAGGCAGCGGGCATCAACCAGCTTGAAGATGTTAAACCTAATCTTGTGATGCACCGCGTCGACAATCAGACCGTCAGAAGCTTTGCTGACTTATACCCTCAACTTGAATCAGGTTGCTTGCTAAACGAAGCGTCGGTTCCTGATGATTGGAAAACCGATTTGGCGTCTGCTTC
>CALAJG010000006.1 GCA_937923375.1 uncultured Leucothrix sp. | reverse complement strand
CTTAACCAAGGAAAAGGCGAGGGAATTAATCAGACAAAAGCACTGAAACTTAAGTTGTTAAATACAACGCTAGATCAATTGGTTGCTAAGCGACTTGTGATAAGAATTCTACCGAGAAGCGGTAACTATGACTCTCACTGTCGATACTCTCTCCATCGCGAAGTGGCCAAAGTCGTAACGCTTGATATGAATTATATTACGCAGTACACCTTATCTTCAGCGCCCTATCAAACAACATTCTACTGCGCTCAGGCTCAAGCCAGAAGGGGTGTTCCAAGCGCTGATCACTTTAGTTTTGTAACGCGACTTCTAAAACATCTTGTATCGATTATTCATTATTCTCTAGTAAACACAGACATAAAGAGCAATAACAATAAACCCAAGCTAAATTTTTATGAATGCAGCATATTACTACGTGGTGCCTACGCTATTTTAAGAGGCTCTTTCTCTATCGGGGCAATTTCTCGTCTTGAGATTATGCATGAGCTAAATAACAAACAACCTTATGAAGCCTATCGATTATGGATTCAGAATCTCATTCACCTATCCATTCGCCTGAGTAAATACCAAGATGATCTGGTAGGTACGAAAAAGATGGGGGAGGCTGAAGCAGTTCGGCTTCGTCATAACTTGCCATTTTACCGAGATGAAGTCGCATGGTTATATAATGAACAAGCTGTTGTTAGCTTTATGCAAGGCAAGCTGTATGACGCAGCTATCTTGTACAATCAAGCCCTCAATGTGGTAAAGGCAAAACCAGAATATGATGAAAATCAATCAGTTGGAGCGCCACGCCGCAGAATCGAAATTAATCTGGCCATTGCTGAAATTGAGCGAGGTAACATTCATAAAGCAATTGAGCTCTTGGACAGTGCTATTAATAAAATAGTATTAGACAAGAGCAGTACGCCTTCTATGACATCACTTTACGCTCAAGGCTACAGGGCACTGTGCGATCACCTAACAGGTAATTTAACTAAGGCTGAAAAAGGCTATATGAAAGTTATTAAACAGGTTCAAAAGAAAAGGCAGTTGAGAGCTACCAGTATTTTTCAGCGTCACCTTGCCGACTTGTATCGCATTAAAGGTGAAGCAAAAAAAGCGACTAAACTCTTACTGCTTTCTGAAAAAGCTGCCTCACAAGCACAGCAGGAAGATATTTTGCATTACACATTAATATCAAAAGCTCGGTTAATGCGTGATCTCAAATCCAGGGCTGAAGCCTTGCAGATACTTCGTAGAACTGAAGATTACGCCAAAACAATGGGGTTACGAAAAATGTTAGCTGAAGCACTCAAAGTACGCGCTGAAGTCATGTTAGCTGAAGGAGAAGTCACCCAAGCCGGCAAAATGTCAGCTCAAGCCGTTGCTATTTTTAACAGAAACGGGCTCCGCCTCAGAAAGATTTCGGCCGCTTTGCTACAAGCAAAGGTTTATAAAAAACGCGGGCAAATAAAGTTTGCAGAGAAGATTTTAGCTGAAATTGAACGCGAAGCCAGCAGTCTTGGTTATACACTCAAATCAAGTGCCGCTCAGGAAAACAGACAAAATTTAATGTCTTAAGTTTTAAAGCTAGTAATTTTACTCTAGCTCACTCGACAGGCGTTAACCAACTTCTCCAGAAGCCCATCGCACTCCACCAACTGCGTCCGATGGATAAACTCATTCGGCTTATGTGCTTGTTCAATACTCCCCGGCCCACACACAACGCAGTCCATATCCAGATGCTCCTGAAACAATCCGCCCTCTGTTCCAAAACTTACTTTTTCACCGGCACAGGCATGGCTTGTCAGTGACGAGACTAGCTCCGCACATTCTGATCCAACCTGTGTGTGCATCCCAGGATAGGCCGATAAATTCGTGAAGCTAATATCGCATTCATCATTAACTTTACGCATTGCAGGCAGTACCTCCTGATACGCGTAATCCGTAATTTCTTTAATCATTGCCTTAACATCGTGCTGCGGCAAATGACGTACTTCAAAGACAAACTCACAGTTTCTCGGCACTATATTGATTACCGTCCCGCCTTTGATCACGCCTGTTTGAAACGTTGAATGGTCCACAGAATATCCTGAATCGGTATACCCGCGTTCGACTAGCTTCTGATTCATTTGCTGGATAAACAGAATCAATTTTGCGGCATGCTCAACGGCATTAACACCATCATCTAAATACGCGGAGTGGCAAGAGAAACCAGTAAAATCGACGCGATACGTTTGCTTACCCTTATGCCCGACAATGCTCTGCATTAACGTTGGCTCGCCAATAACGCCAAGCCTTGGCTTAACCTCAAGCAGCTTAAGTTTCTCCACCATGTCTTTGGCGCCCACACAGCCGATTTCTTCATCGTAAGAAAACGCCAGATGCAGCGGGGTTTTCAGTTGTTGATTCACCATGGTGGGCACAGCCGCTAAGGTCGCGGCGATAAAGCCCTTCATATCGCTACTACCACGTCCATAGAGAATGCCTTCGCGATCCGTTATTTTATATGGATCTGAGTCCCAAGCCTGCCCTGTTACTGGCACCACATCGGTATGACCCGACAACAAAACGCCACCGACATCGTGCGGCCCAATCGTGGCATAAAGATTTGCGCGATCACCTTCATCGTTATAAATTAACGTGGACTCGACACCATAGTCATCTAAATAATTTCTGACATAGTTAATCAACTGTAAATTGCTTTGTCGACTGGTGGTGTCAAAACCAACTAAAGTTGAAAGAAGTTCAAGCGTCGTTAGTGGTTTCATTGATTGCGCCTTTTTCATTGATTTGTCCGACTATCTGGACTTTACTACCGTTAATTTTCAAGTCTACGACTCTAAACTTGCTTTTGATAGGATGCTATCCTAGCAAACAATATTAACAATAAATCAGGAAAATACTATGCGTGGAGCTGGCGGTTCAGATGGTGGGCTAATGCCCTTTTTTATCGGCCTAATAATGATGTGCGGCGGTTTTTATATGCTGCTGAACTCTATTATTGTGCGATCACACTTCGGCTTTGGTAATCGCCTATACAGTGTGGGAGGCTTTAGTATAACCAGTGGCATGGTGATGATTCCCTTTATTTTTGGCGTCGGAATGATTTTCTATAACTCCAAGAACTATTTTGGATGGATACTTGCTGTCGGCTCATTAGTTGCGCTCATATTCGGCGCGATTGCTAGTGTAAATTTCAGTTTCGCGCGAATGTCAGCGTTTGACTTAATCGTCATATTGGTACTTTGCTTTGGTGGCCTCGGCTTGTTTTTAAAATCTCTCTATCCGAGCACTAGCCGCCGTTAATTCTTTAGGCGCTTTTGCAGATTGCGCCTGCAAAAGCACGAACATTGTTTTATGCTGCAAACACACTGTTTGACTTAGAAGCATAAAGCCATGAGCAAAGCCCTCTCAAAAATTCCGCCAAGTAGCTACTTCCTCATCGTCTCAGCCTGCATTTTGGTGCTACTTTCTTTCGGCTATCGCGCCGGATTTGGCCTCTATGTCAAACCGCTAAGTGAAGCGAATGGCTGGGGTCGTGACATTATAGGCCTGTCGCTGGCCATTCAAAACCTGTCTTGGGGAATCATCGCGGTATTTGCTGGTGCGTTAGCCGACCGCTTTGGCAATATCAAAGTCATTGCAGGCGCTACATTGCTTTATGCGCTTGGTATGGGGATTATGCCACATGTCACTGAGCCTTGGATGCTACACGGGTCTGCCGGAATGCTCGTAGGCGCAGGTGTCGCAGGCACCTCTTTTGGCATTATCTTACCCGCGCTTGCCCGTGCGGTTAGCGAAGACCGCCGCCAATGGATACTGGGCGTAGGAACCGCTGCTGGATCGATGGGCCAGTTTCTAGTGGTACCCGTCGCACAAGGCCTGATCGATAGCGTGGGCTGGGTTAATACTTTACATATTCTGGCCTTGTCTGCATTTGCCATGATCCTGCTAGCCATGCCGCTAGCGCCTTATGCCGGCGAGTCCGCAGCTGATAAAAAGCTACCAAAACAAAATATGAAAGAGGCCTTTAGAGAAGCCTTTGCCCATAAATCCTATGTATTGTTGCTGATGGGGTTCTTTGTGTGTGGCTTTCATGTCGCCTTTATAACCGCTCACCTGCCCGCTTATTTATCGGATCTTGGGTTTGACTCAAAAGTGGGCGCCTGGAGCATCGCGATCATTGGTTTGTGCAATGTGTTTGGTGCCTACATGGCAGGTGTGCTGTCCAGCAAATATGAACGTCGATGGGTGCTAGTTACCATCTACCTACTTCGCGGTGTCGCTATTACAGCGTTTGTGTTGTTACCTGTCACGATGATTAGCGTCTTTGTATTTTGCGGTGCAATGGGCTTTTTGTGGCTTGCCACCGTGCCACCGACGTCGGGACTAGTAGCGGTGATGTTTGGTACGCGCTATATGTCGATGCTCTATGGGTTTGTTTTTCTTGGACATCAGCTGGGAAGTTTTAGTGGGGTTTGGCTGGGTGGCTGGACGTATGAGCAGACCGGAAATTATGATCTGGTTTGGTGGATAGGGGTTGGTTTGTCGTTAGTAGCGGCGGTGTTACATTGGCCGATTGAGGAAAAGCCGGTAGCGCGGTTGGTTACTCAAAAAGGCATCTGATTTGACCTCAGTCCTCGCAATAGCGCAATCCTTCCTGTAATTCCTCATACATCAAATAATCCGTCTCGACCATGCCAAGTGCCTGATAGGTTTTTTGTGCATTAACATTCTCTTTTTCAACGTATAAACGGAATCCGCAAACCGACTTATCTTGACTAGCCAGTGTTTTCACTTCTTCATAAAGACCACGGTAAATTCCTTGGCGCCGGTATTCATCACGAACGTAAACACTCTGAATCCACCAAACCACCCCGTTTCTCCAGTCACTCCATTCAGTGGTTATCATTAAAGAGCCAGCAATTACACCATCTGTCTCTGCGACTAAGTAAAAGCCATGATTGGGGTTGGTGATCATGGTACTTACACCCGCTAAAATAACCTGAGGCAATAGCTTTTTACGCTCAGTTTCAAAAGCCATCAAGCGGTTAAATTCTGCAATTGATTCCGCATCATTTATGTCGGCCTGGCGAATGGTGAATGTTTTTATGCTCATAGTTGAGTTCTCATCATTAGAGAAGCGGTAAGTACTTATTAAGACTCACCGAATGAAGTTGTGTTTTTGAGAAGAGCCAGGTTTAAGCAAGCTGGCTCCTCTGTTATGCCCCTTATCGTCTAATTCATATCTGGTTCACGAAATCTAAGATAACTTTCAATGATTAAGTTCTCCATATTATCAGCCCGGCGAACATGAACGTTAACAGTAGAATAAATCGCCCAAAATTAAGGAGATTTACGACTATTAGAGTTTTTTCTAGAATTTGCGTATAGTTTGACATGACTAATTGCCCCCTAGGCATTAGTTGATTACAAGGCCCTTGGTGACTGCAATCATCAAGGTTTTTTTGGCTTATAGCTTTTAATGTAGTTTTCCACCTGAATATAAACCGAACAGATAGTGTAC
>CALAJG010000005.1 GCA_937923375.1 uncultured Leucothrix sp. | reverse complement strand
AGGCTTCCAGCTTAGGCCACGGTGAACAATCATCCGCTTCAATGACTGCTTGTAGTAGCTCCCAAGTCAGCTCATTTCTTAAATCACGGTGTTTGGGATCATCCCATAAATTGTTCATCTCTAACGGATCAGCTTCAAGATCATAAATCTCACCCCAGTCTTTGCCCTGAAATACGGAGATGCGGTAGTTGTCCTTTAGCAAGGTGCGTTCGCGTATTTGACCTTCAAAACCGAGAACGTCAACATCATAAGTGTCTTCTTCGATAAGCAATCGATCACGTTTAATCGCTTGGTTTTTGCCAGTGATTAGATCGCTGATATCCAAGCCTTGAATGCCCTCATAGGCAGGAACACCTGCCAGTTTCATAATGGTCGGAGCAAAGTCTAGCGTTGAGCAGAGTGTGTCTATGGACGCTGACTGCTGCTGGCGAGGGTCATTCCATAGCATTGGCACCTTGAGTAGGCTTTGATAATGCAAACCGCCTTTAAATAATAAGCCGTGATCACCTAGATAATCACCGTGATCTGCTGTGAAAACCAAAATAGTGTTGTCAGCTAAACCCTGATCTTCAAGCGTTTGCAGAATCTCACCCACCGCATCATCAATCATCGCGATCATGTCGCAGGTGAGCGCCATCGCTTCTTGCATCTGACGTTTGTTTTGGTGTGTTGCTGACGTGTAAAACTCAGTTGGCCCAGGTGGCTGTTGCTCTTTAACCCACTTCAAGTGTTCAGGGGCATCCGTCGAGTCATCAAAGTTGTCAGGTAACACCATATCCTCAGGTTTATGCATGCCCCAGTATTTACCGGGAGGATTAAACGGGTGATGCGGATCTGGAAAGGAGATAAAGCTGAAAAATGGCTTCTCTTGCCTAGCATCTTCGGATAAATATCGCTTAGCGCAGTCCTTGATATAGCTGGTGGAGTAGAGTTCTTCAGGCATCGCTGTGCGAATGGCTTGCGAGCAAGTGTAGTCATGATCTAACTGGTTTTTAGCGCCGCGAATTTCATCTAACTTATCGGTCTGCTCGCGTAACCACACCTCGTGGTTACCACCCGTCATATCGCCATGAAAAGTCACAAGGTCAACGTGGTCAAAACCGTAAAAAGGCGTTTGTAAGGCATCCCGCCCCTTTTCTTTCCAGGTCTCTATGTTCTCCTGCAGGTATAAGGATTCATCGCCTATGTTGATAGCATCGGTCAATGGACCATTGCCTAAGGGATTTTTACCGATGGGCGCGGGGATGTCAGTAAACGTTTGCAGGTGCGATTTGCCAATCAGCGCCGTGTCATAGCCATGGGCGCTTAACACCTGAGGGAATGTGACCATGTGCATGGGGAGGTCATTACCATTCATGCGCACGCCGTTTACAGAAGAGTGTCTTCCTGTCAGCAAGCAAGCACGGTTGGGCATGCAGACGGGATTAGCGACGTGGAAGCGATTGAATATAGTGCCGTTTTTGGCGATTTTGTCGATGTTTGGAGTTTTGAGTACAGGGTGGCCAGTGCAGCTTAGGTAGTCGGCGCGTTGCTGGTCGGTGATGATGAAAACGAAATTGGGTGCTTTGGCGTGTTGTTTAGGCATGGTTTTCTCAGATAAGTCGGCCGTTGGCGAGCCAGTTGGCGCACTCCTCACCCAGTTCTTCGATAGCCCGTGATTCATAGAGGGCAACTTCTTCCGCACTTAAGGTATCCGCCCAGCGGCGGTTTACACCCTTAAACAAGAAACTATCCGAGCCACCGTCCCAAAGGGCACCGCCAAGTGGTGCAGTGAGATCACCGTGGCGTTTCATCCAGTCGAAGGTGCAGTATTCAACCAATTTAGGCCAATCTTTATGGTCATGAGAGACATCGAGGAAATCGGCGATGCGGCGCATCTCACCCTCCAAATCAGCTTTCATATCGCTAAAGTGAATCATCATCACATTCGGTAGATTACGTATCGCCCACCAGCTTCTTATATTCTCCCAGAAGGGCCAGAAAGGATGTCCATCGTTCTCAAACCAAGTAGTGTAGTAGTCGTGGGCGTCGGTGCCCTCTTCAATGCGAGGGAATTTTGGACCAACCAGACCTGGTGTATCGTTGAGCGCGCTATACCAGCCATCGTTGCCTTTCAGGTGGTGGTTATACAAACTCCATGCAACATCCCTACCATCACGTCCAACATAGACATACTTCGCCTTTTCAGAGAATACCAGCGCATCAGTCGGCAGATGGGTCTTGACGAAACGGCGATGTTGTTGCGCCTCGATTTCGGCTAGCTTGACTTCCTTAGGTGGCACACGAAGATCCATCCACGGTGAAATAATTCCCGTCTCAAGTTCGCCATCGGGTCCCATCAATAGCTGAGCGATAATTTGCTGTGTCCAGGTAGTGCCTGATTTACCATAAGTGGAGACGATGACATCGTCATCGCGAAACTTAAAATCGTTCCAGATAGTCGAGTCAAAATGATTGGTCTGTATCTCGCGAGTCTTCTCTGGGGTCGGTGGCAGTTCGCTGGATTGTGTTGCGTCATTCATTTACGTCCTCCTGTGAGATCTTGGCGGCTTTAGAAGAGCTAAACAAGCTTTGCAAGCTGCGCCCTAAGCTCCGCGGCCAAATTAGCATCTGAAAGTTGTCCTTTATCTGAATCAAAAGTGTCATAAAAATTTCCAACCGAAAGGCTGCCACGAATATCTGCCGCAAAGTAAGCTGCAGAATCGCTAGCAGTCTTCAGTACATTTGAAGCACCGTATGGACCCGGGGAGCTGGACATGATGACCATTGGCTTACCTTGAAACACCTCACTATTGATTCGTGAACACCAATCGAAAATATTCTTATACGCCGACGAGTAGGAACCATTGTACTCGGCGTACGAAATCAGTAGAGCGTCAGCATCGCCAATTGCCTTGTAAAAAGCCTGTGCCTGTTCTGGAATTCCACCGCTATTTTCACGATCCGTGCTGTAAATCGGCATCTCATAATCATTCAGATCAAGGATTGTGATGTCAGCAGTAGCAATCATTTCCTCCTTAAGGACATTCGCGGCATGTGTGACTAGCATTTTATTGATTGAAGTACTGCTATTGCTTGCAGCAAATGCCAAAATTTTATTGGGAGTACCCATTATTATGTTCCTGTTGTTTGGTAGTTATTGACCGTGCATACAGCTCACTGCCCCGGAGATTATGCACCTCCTGGGACAGCTTGTAGTGTCTCAGCTTAGTGCTTACTCTTTAGCACAGTCATCGATCTTATATCCAGCTTCTTCCCATGCCGCCGCCGCACCCGCATGATATTTCAGCGGATTCGCGCCACACATGCCTGATTTAACAGCATCTACAATGCCATAACCCGCGTGTTTTGCGAACGGTGCTTTGGCTTTCAGACGATCGAGTGTGTCAATGTGAGCTTTAGTCAGTGCTTTGGCTAAGTCAAATGACATACTCTTGTTGACGATGTCGCCACCGATTGTTGCCAGACCGCGAAATGTTGCATCTTCTGACTTTACAGTAACTCCAGCACCCAGTGTTGCATTAGCAACTTCCAGCGTAAATGGCGCAGAGCCAGGCGCTTTTAAGTATTTCTGAAAAGGAGCGGACTCAAATTTTTCTTTTGGCACCGACCAGACGGTCATATTGCCGGAAGCTAATGCTTGTGTAATGCGGTTGTCGGGGAATAGTACCGGTAGCACCATTGCGTCAGACGAGCCATCGCTGATCGTCTTAACGGCTTGTCCCCAGTTTACCTGTAGCCCTTTGTAGCCACTACCATCTTTCAAACCGGTTGCTAGCTGTATGATAGAGCGGGCGTTAGATAACGCTGCCCCACGCGGTGGACCGTTGTAAATGGTTTTACCTTTTAGATCTCCCCAGCCTTTTAGCCTTTTCGTGTCATACGCGTAAAGCGCAAAAACGCCAATAGTGTAGGGATAAAGAGCGCGTAAATTTGACGCCAGCTCTGCGCCTTTTTCAGCCCCTAGTTTTGAATAAGGGCCACGACCTTTAGATAAAAGAAATGGTAAGATGTAGGGTGATCCTGCAAGATCAGTCTTGCCTTCTGCTACATTCTGTACGGAGTTGGTCAGCGTCTGGCTATCGGCAACCTGCATGTTGGCAATATCCTTCTCGGCAGCCACTTCACCCAAATGAGACATCGCCAAATGAATGGAACCTCCTGGTGGGCCAGTTTCTGCAGTGAGGTTTTCGGCAGCTTGCGCTGTGCTGGCTAGTGTCGCTGCCAAACTAATTGCCAATAGTGATTTAATTGGTCTCATTATAACTTCCTCCATTGCGTAATCTCCTTATTGCGTTATCTAGATATCGCTTAGTCGCGTTTGATGGATTTCTCGAAATAGGGAACCGGCGCTATTTTTGCCCGAATTCCCACCACCTCATGTTCTTCGACGGTGCGACGACGTGAATTTGGTTCACCCCACAATAGGGTGACTTCGCTGCCCATTTCTACAGACTCATTGTCCAACAGTGCTGTGGACAGTACAGCGCCGGCATTTGAAGAGTAAGAACTCCATTGAGAAATGCCAATTGGTTGGCCATTCATCATAACCGTATCATATTCAAAGGTTGCGTACATAGGCACAGGTAGAGCAATAAACTTACTGCGCGGCCTGTCAGAACCTACGGATTGGCGCATCACTTTAAATACATCTTCGTTATTCCATTCCAGCGTTACTTTGGTGCGACTTTTTCCACCACGTTCTTCAAGCGCATCCCGGCCAATAAAGTCATGATCAAAATGCACGAGTGGGCCATAGCCGAGCTCATAAGGTTCGACAAAATAATCAGAAATGGTATCTGAAACGAAACTTCCACCCAGTGAAGCACCACCCTCAAACGATTTAGCAGGTAGCCACTCGCGGAACCCACGCATTTCTTCGCTACCTCCATAAATTGCTGGGAAGGGACGCGGCATCCAACCCGATTCCTGAGCAGCAGTCGGGTAGGTGAGTGATCCTGCTTTTCTGAGGTCGAATGTAATACCCGCTTCTTCTACTCGCTCACGCACTGCTTGCTGATAATCCCATGGTCCGTAGATCTCGAATCCGGGTCGTCCAGCCATACCGTGGCGCAGCGCGCGTACTGTTTGGCCGGCAATTTTGAATTCACCGATATGGAAGAACTTAATCTCAGGCAAGCTTCCCTCAACAATTTCTTCTAACAGGGGAAGAGCATTAGGGCCTTGTAGTTGAAAACGAAACACATCACGGCGCTCGCGTGGAATAATCATATTTTCATCACGGGTGACTTCAACTTGAAAATGTGTGCTTTCAGCGTTGTATTGCAGCCAGTTGCTTGCAGTGGGTGGCCCAACTACACGCAGAAAATCATCCGCTTCGCAAAATACAATGGCATCAGAAATCAGGTGCCCCGTATGATCGACCATGACTAGTTGCTTGGCTCGCATGGGGGTTAGGTCGCTGAACTTGTTAGTAGCCAATGATGAGATAAACGCTTTTACGTCTGCACCTCGCAGATGCAGTTCAGTCATGTGGTAGGACTGCTCAAACAGAACGACAGAGTCTTTCCAGGCACGTTGTTCATCGCGCCAGTTGGTGAACTCTGGTGGTATGCCGGGGAAAATGACATGTCCCAGTTGAGAATCCCGCAGCATATCCAATGCTCCACCAGCGGCATTTATCCGATGTTCAAGGCTGATAGTGTCGCCCATGCTTTCCTCCGTTGATTAATCTACGTATCAAATAAGCTTGCCCGAGCCTAGTTATAATGTAAAATTCTAATTTCATTGTTAGATATAGAGATTATCTATACCTGTGGACCCTAAATTCCTGAGTCAATTGGCGGTCATAGTAGAGCTTGGTTCGGTTACCAAAGCCGCGCGAAAGCTAAATGTCACACAGCCAACTTTGTCGCGCTCGATTAAAATCATTGAGCATTGGGTGGGTGGCGCGGTGTTGCGCCGCGGACGCTATGGCGTGATGCCGACGGATATTGGTATGCGCCTAGCTGAAGAAGGGCGTGGTGTTCTGCGACGTTCTGAGCAAGCGCGCATCGCAATTCAGGAATGGAGGCATGGCCTTAGTGGAGAGCTCCGGGTTGGCGTGGGCCCAATGCTGGCGGCAACGATTATGGGTGACTTTTTCGCTGAAACGCTGATTGCTCCACCGACCTATGGTTTGAAAATTGACTGTGAGTACGCCACGAGACTTGTTGAACGTTTGAGTAGCGGTGAGTTGGATGCCGCAATCATCCCTTATGACTTAACTTGCTCTAAGGACACGCTATTTCGTGAAGTCTTGTTTCAGGATCGACTTGCCGTTTTTGTTGGGGAGGATGATTCCTTAGTAGGGCAAAAGAACGTGTCACCGAAGGCACTTGCCGAGCATCATTGGATTTCGATCGGCGAAGTTGCGGGCTTATTTAATACCACGCGTCAAACGCTGGATCAGCTTGGCTTGCATGATGTGACGCCAAAACATGAATGTACCGGTGATATCAATATGATCCTGCGGATGCTGGAGAAGACCAAAGCTTGCTGCATCGTGCCGTTTCGTCAGCTGGGTGTTTTTCAGGAGCGCTTTCATGTGGCACCGATTGATTTAGATGTAGAGCTTCCGACCCGTAATGTGGCTCTGTGGACGACTATTTCGGGTCGGGATCGACCGGAGATTATTGATTTTCTGGTTCGGTTTAATGATTATTTGGGGAAGGTTGGGCTTAAGTAGTTAAAAATAGAGTAAACTCTACCTTTCTATATGCCTCGGCAACGTCCTTCCAGAAGGCTCCA
>CALAJG010000004.1 GCA_937923375.1 uncultured Leucothrix sp. | reverse complement strand
TGCGCCCGCAAATAATGCGCATCGCAAAAAAAGGTTAGATTTATGTCCGGCAAAATCTTTGTTCAGACGCACGGTTGTCAGATGAATGAATACGATTCAGCGAAAATGGCTGAGGTCATGCATGACGCTGATGGACTGGAGCTAACCGATGATCCCAGCGAGGCGGATGTACTGCTTCTCAACACCTGTTCTATCCGTGAAAAGGCTGAGGATAAGGTTTATTCTCAACTCGGCCGCTGGCGAAAACTAAAAGAAAAAAATCCAGACTTAATTATCGGCGTTGGTGGTTGTGTAGCTAGTCAAGAAGGCGATAACCTGCGCAAGCGTTCGCCCGTTGTCGACGTGATTTTTGGCCCACAAACACTGCACCGTTTGCCTGAACTGATCAAAGAGTCACGAGGTAGTGACAAAGCGGTCATGGATATCTCATTCCCGGAAATTGAAAAGTTTGATCGCCTGCCTGAGCCAAAAGCAGAAGGGCCGTCAGCCTTCGTTTCAATTATGGAAGGCTGCAGCAAGTACTGCACTTTCTGTGTGGTTCCCTACACGCGGGGCGAAGAGATCTCACGTCCGTTTGATGATGTGATTGCCGAAATTGTTCAGCTGGCAGAGCAGGGCGTCCGTGAAGTCAATCTCCTCGGGCAAAATGTAAACGCCTACCGTGGTGATATGCATGATGGTGATACTGCCGACCTTGCACTGCTAATCACTTACGTTGCGCAAATTGACGGTATCGATCGAATTCGCTATACCACATCGCATCCCGTCGAATTTAGTGAAAGCTTGATTAAAGTTTATGGCGAAGTGCCGGAGTTGGTGAATCACTTACATTTGCCTGTGCAAAGCGGTTCCGATCGTATTTTGGCTGCGATGAAACGTGGACATATGGCGATTGAATATAAATCGAAGATCCGTAAATTGCGTGAGATTCGTCCGGACATCAGCCTGTCTTCAGACTTCATTATTGGCTTTCCCGGTGAAACCGATCAGGACTTTGAAGACACAATGAAGCTGATCGAGGATGTGGGTTTCGATCATAGCTTTAGCTTTATTTATAGTCAGAGACCAGGGACACCGGCCGCGTCGCTACAAGACGAAGTACCAGAATCCTTGAAAAAAGAGCGCTTGCAGCGCCTTCAGCAACGTATCAACGAAATGGCTACGGAAATTAGTCAATCCATGCTGGGTACGGTACAAAGAGTCTTAATCGATAAGCTGTCGCATAAAGACGCAAACGATGTGTCTGGCAAAACAGAAAATAACCGATCAGTGACGTTTCCGGGTGACTCACGACTGATCGGACGCTTCGTGGATGTGAAGATCACGGAGGCCTTTAGGAATTCTTTGAGGGGGGAAGTTGTGGCCGTCGAGAACGACGAGCGGCAAATGGTTCCTTTCAACGACAGCCAACGGTTGGCGTCGTAAAACAAAATTTTAATTTAGAGTGACGAAAATACGATGAAGATTGAAACTGGTTTGGATATCCCTATCACGGGACGTCCCATACAGTCGATCGATTCAGTATCACCGAAAATTACTAAAGTAGCACTGTTTGGTGGAGACTTTCATGGTCTGCGCCCGTCTATGCTGGTGAAAGTAGGTGATAAGGTTAAGATTGGCCAAGCTCTTTTTACGGATAAGAAAAATCCCGGCATTAACTTCACTTCACCCGGTGCAGGCGTTATCACTGAAGTTAATCGAGGTGAAAAGCGTGTACTACAGTCGATTGTTATCGAGCTCGATGACAATGAAGAATCGCTGAATTCCCCAAAATATACTCCTGAGCAGTTGGCGTCATTGGAAGCTGACGAAATTCGCCGCAATATGCAAGACTCAGGCGCATGGACGGCGCTACGCACGCGTCCTTTCAGTAAAGTACCTGCGGCAGATGCTAAGCCTGTACATATTTATGTGACGGCGATGGATTCTAACCCGTTGGCGGCCGATGCCAGTATGGTAATCGATGAGCGTGCAAACGACTTTCAGGCAGGCTTGATGCTGCTGTCTAAACTGACGGATGGCAAAGTATTTGTTTGTCACGAAACCGGTAAGGCGATCCCTTCTGCGACAGCTAATAACGTAGTTAATCGAGACTTTTCAGGGGTGCATCCCGCTGGTTTGGTGGGCACTCACATGCACATGATCGAGCCTGCGGGCATGGATCGTGAAATGTGGCATATAGGGTATCAAGATGTGATTGCTCTTGGCAGTGGTTTTGCTGAAGGCAAGCGTTGCATTGATCGCGTCATTTCTTTGGCTGGCCCAAAGGTAAAAAATCCGCGTTTAATTCGCACTCGGATGGGTGCGAGCACTGACGAAATTACCGCGAATGAGCTTGAGTCAGGCGATGTTCGGGTGATTTCAGGCTCTATACTGAATGGCAACCGTGCGGAAGGCTGGAGCGCATATCTTGGGCGTTACACGACACAGGTTTCTGTGATAGCTGAAGGTGAGCCCCGCAAGTTTTTGCATTGGGTTAATCCATCACTAGATGAGTTCTCGATCATGAACGTGTTCTTCAACAAGATCGGTCGCGCAAAAGAAAAGCTGTTTCCGATGTCGAGCACGCAGAATGGGTCGCCCCGAGCTATTGTTCCGATCGGCAACCTCGAAGAGGTTGTGCCGCTAGACGTGCTGCCAACCCAGTTAGCGCGAGCGCTATTGGTACGCGACACTGAGTCGGCTAAAGAATTGGGCTGTATGGAGCTTGATGAAGAA
>CALAJG010000003.1 GCA_937923375.1 uncultured Leucothrix sp. | reverse complement strand
CAAATCATCTAACGATAGGGTAAAAGCCAGCAACCAACCGGCCAACATACCCGGCGCTAATATGGGTAAAGTAATGTCGGTAAGTACTCGAAACGGCTTGGCACCTAAATCTCGGGCGGCGTCTTCGATAGACTCATTCATCCCCGTCAGTCGCGACTGAATAATCACCGCCACATACGCCATTGAAAAGGTGATATGGGCAATGGTAATTGTCGTAAATCCACGATCCGTTGGCCACCCGATCAGTTCAGACAAGGTGATAAACATCAGCAATAACGATATGCCGGTGATCACTTCTGGCATAACCAGTGGCGCTGAGATCATTCCTGAGAATAAGGTGCGGCCTTTGAAGCGACCGAATCGCACCATTGCGATACCCGCCAAGGTACCGAGTATTGTCGCGAAGCTGGCATTAACAAGCGCGATTTTTAAACTTAATGCAACGGCATCCCAAACCTCAGGACTTTCAAACAGCTTGGTGTACCAGCGCGTAGAAAAGCCACCCCACAGCGGAACAATTTTCGAGTAGTTGAACGAATAAAATATTAATAAAAATATCGGAATATACAGAAACGCCAGACCAAAACAGATCATCCCGATGACATACTTAGAGCTTTTATGATTCATAATCCCCCCTAAGCCTGAAGCTGTTTAGATTGATAACGCTGGTAAAGCATCATCGGCAGGACTAATAGAATCAGTAACGCAATGGCAACGGCTGACGCCACCGGCCAATCATGGTTGCTGTTGAATTCGTTGTAGAGCACCTTACCAATCATCAAGGAGTTGCCGCCTCCCAATAGATCGGGAATGACGTACTCACCAGTGGCTGGAATAAACACTAGCAAGCTACCCGCGATAATGCCGGGGATGGTCATCGGTACGGTCACCGTGAAGAACGTTGAAATCGGTTTTGCGCCAAGGTCCGCAGCGGCTTCAAGCAGACTCCAGTCGAGTTTTTCAATGTTGGCGTACAGCGGCAGAATCATAAACGGCAGGTAGGAATAAACGATACCAAGATACACCGCAAACTGCGTGTACAGCATGCGAATCGGCTCGTCGATCAGGCCCAGCCAAATAAGAAAATTATTCAGGGTTCCCTGATCTGCCAAGATTCCCATCCAGGAATACACCCGCAATAGAAACGATGTCCAAAACGGTAGGATAATCAGGATCAGCAGAATCTTGCGGCGCGTGGGGTTAGCCCGCGCAATGCCATAAGCCATTGGATAGCCAATGAGTAAACAGATAACGGTTGAAATAAAGGCAACTTTGACCGAATTAAGGTACGCCCTGACATACAAGTC
Organism: uncultured Leucothrix sp.; assembly: GCA_937923375.1. GTDB lineage: Bacteria > Pseudomonadota > Gammaproteobacteria > Thiotrichales > Thiotrichaceae > Leucothrix. The sequence goes on along the minus strand of CALAJG010000003.1, from coordinate 7,652 downwards.
ATCATCAAACAAATAGGCGTAGTTCTCAATCAGCAGGCGTATTTTTAGTTCGCCTTCCTCCCCCCACGTCAGCAAAGATGAGAACGGCGGGCTGGCGATAAGAGATTCTGCCAAGCTGATTTTAAAAACAATCACAAACGGAATCAGGAAAAACAGCAGCAGCCAAAAGAATGGCACCGCCACCAGCAGGCTTTTCCACCTATCTTGAAGCTTACGTCCTATATCTATTGCCATTGCATCGTCCCTATTGGGTTAGTACAACAGCGCTGGAAGGTTCCCAACTTAGGTAAACCTTCTCATCCCAATCGGCGAGGTGCTCACCAGATTTAGGCCGTGTTTGATTAGGGTGAGTAACGTCAATCATTTTACCGTTATCCAACTTAATCTTGTAATTTGACAATCTGCCGAGGTAACCGATGTCATGGACAATCCCCGCTAGCTGGTTGGATCTTGCTTCAGCATGTGGCGTGGTTGATATCCTGACTTTTTCCGGTCTGATTGCCACCCAGACTTTAGCGTTGACCTGAAGGTCTGAGCCATGATCGATGTAAAACAATAAATTGTCATCGCGTACCGAACGCACCACCACGCGGTCACGGTCGCTCTCAACCACATGCCCCTGAAAGATATTGGCAGACCCTATAAAGTTAGCCACAAAGCGGCTATCGGGGGTTTCATAGATTTCGGTAGGTGTGCCGGTTTGTACAAACTTACCCTTATCCATCACTGCAATTCTAGTTGATAGGGTCATTGCTTCTTCCTGATCATGCGTCACCACCACGAAGGTAATGCCAAGCTGATCCTGAAGGTTCATTAATTCGTATTGTGTTTGTTCACGTAAACGCTTGTCGAGCGCTGCCAACGGCTCGTCTAGCAACAACACTTTGGGTTGTTTGATTAGCGCTCTTGCCAATGCCACACGCTGGCACTGGCCACCAGATAGCTGATTGGGTTTGCGCTTAGCCAGATCATTGAGCTGCACCAGCTTGATCATGTCGCTGACACGGTCTTTAATTTCTGCTTTAGCTACCCCGTCTCGCTGCAAGCCGTAGGCGATATTCTTCTCAACCGTCATGTGTGGAAACAGCGCGTATGACTGAAACATCATATTCACTGGTCTGGCATAGGCTGGAATATCATTTATTTTCTCGCCGTCAATAAACAACTCGCCTGAGCTAGGCGTTTCAAAGCCTGCTAACATGCGTAGTAAGGTGCTTTTTCCACAGCCCGAGCCACCTAGCAAGCAAAACAATTCGCCTTTATATATATCCAGATCGACATTATCCACCGCCGTGAAATCGCCAAAACGCTTGGAGACACTGCGAATTTTTATAAATGGATCTTTGTCAGGATCTAGCCAGGGACGGTGAGCGAAATTGTCATCTTGGGGCATGGTTTACTCTTAAGAACTCAGTCAATCGGAACAGCAATTCTAATCGGGAATAACGCCTGGAAAAAGGCGCTATCCCACAGTCTTGCTTACATACAGCTGCTTAGTTGCTGCTCGTCTTGAAGTTAGTCCATGCACGCGTTTTCACACGCTCGACCTTCTTTGGTGGAAGTGACAGGGTGTACATTTTTGACACCTGCTCTTCTGAGGGATAAGCCGCTTTACTGCTGGTGACCGCTTTATCCACTAGCTCATACGCGTCTTTGTTGGCGTTGGCGTACCACGTTGTATCAGTGTCTTTGGCCGCTACTTCAGGGCGCATCATGTAGTTAATGAACTTATGCGCATTTTCCACATTCTTAGCATCAGCAGGAATAATCCAGCCATCTGTCCAGAACTGTGCTTTTTTCTCGCCTTCTGGCAGGAAGAAATCAAGGACAACCCCAGTATTAGCTTCTTTGGCACCCGACATCGCCAGCAAGCCATCCGGCCCCCACGTTACAGCAAGACAAAACTCTTTCTGTGGCATCTTCTGATAGGCATAGTTGTCGAAAGTCTTGATGTAAGGTCGAACCTTCATCAGCATTTCTTCAGCTTTTTTGTAGTCATCTTTGTTCTTGGTATTTGGATCAAGACCAATGTGGGCTAGCGCCATTGGCATCACATCATTCGGTGAATCAAGGAATGCCACACCACACTTAGCAATCTCTTTCATGTGTTTTGGGTCAAACACTAAGTCCATTGAACCAATCGGTGCATCAGGATAAGTCTCAAGAATTAACTCTTTGTTGTAAGTCACACCGTGCGTTCCCCACATATAAGGAATGATGTGCTTGTTGCCCGGATCCCACTCAGCATCCAACTGTGTCATTACATCTTCACGCAGATGTTTCATGTTTGGCAGCTTGTCTTTGTCCAGCTCCTTAACGATACCCGCCGCGATCAAACGTGCAATGGATGAGCTTGAATGGCTGACAACATCATAGCCTGTTTTACCGGCCAGTAGTTTTGTATCAATCGCCTCGACAGAGTCATACATGTCGTAAGTGACTTTGATATCAAACTCTTTCTCAAAGTTTTTAATCGTATCTTCACCGATATATTCAGCCCAGTTAGTCACATTAAGCGTGCCTTCTGAGAATGCAGGGGTGCTGATGCCAATTGCCAGCGGAACCAGCAGTAGACCGATTAGGGATTTCTTTTTCATATCTCCTCCTTGTGGGTGAATTTGCCGTGAGTACAGCAAGCCATCTCTTTTTCACCGATGAATGTGTTTTAAGCCCTTCATCTGGCGATGTTACATTTCTTGCGTTCTTTAAAACTGTGATCACAATAGCATTGTCTATAAAGTGCTTGCAATGCTGTAAACTCAAAATAGCCTTTCAGAGCACCGAAATTTGCCGAACCACCGTTGCTGCTAAATTTCTCGCCACTGATCAGCTGATCACTAGTTAAGCAAGCCACTCCTTGATATTGTTGTTTTCAGGATGTCTATATCCCTGTACAGACATTCTGACATACCGAGTTAGGCGGGTGGCAACACCCGTCCTTTTTTCGGCATCAGCTCTCTAGTAACCTATTGGTACTTTATCCGGCTTAGCATAAGTATTAATGCCACTTACAAATACCATGCATATTCTCTGGCCGAGATTGCCGCCTCAAACGTTGCGGTTTCGCTGCGTTTTTGCGCGCAATAAACGGAGATAAAATCTTCCCCCAAATAACTTTTCAAGACTTCGGATGCCTCAGTGAGGCGTAACGCTTGCAACAGATCTGTCGGCAAGCCAAACGCTTTGGTAGATAAATTTACGGTCGGCTCACCAGGATCTACTTTTTTCTGAATACCGCAATGCATGCCGATCAACATAACCGCCAACGCTAAGTAAGGATTGGCATCAGCTCCCGCTAAGCGATATTCGATTCGCTGATTTTTAGCGTCTGAGTTCGGTACTCTGACGGCAACCGATCGGTTTTCATATCCCCAACTGGGGCTCACCGGGACATTGTTTTCTGGCTTCAGCCGGCGAAAGGCATTGATGTTCGGGGCTAAAATAGATAGGGATGCCGGCATCAAATCCAGCAAACCACCAATGGCATGGAGCAGCTTCGACGAACCACCTTCAGATGCCGGATCATTAAAAATATTATTGCCTTCAGCATCATAAAGACTGGTGTGAAGATGCAAACCATTGCCCGCATGATCCAGATAGGGCTTTGCCATAAAGCTTGCCTGAAACCCGTGTTTAATCGCTACACCTCTAACGATACGCTTGAACATGGCGCACTGATCTGCCGCGTTGAGTACATCGTCGCTATGCAACAGGTTAATTTCAAATTGACCCAAACCCACTTCACTAGAAACAGGTCCAATCGTGATGCCTTGTTCAAGACAAGTACGTTTGATGTCACTCAGGCACTCGCCAAAATCGCTGACGCGGTCCATATTTAGCACAGCAAAGTTGTCACGCTTTCCCGAGAGCTGACCAATGGGGGGTTGTACCAACCCTTCTTCTGTCCGCTGCCTATCAAACAGATAGAACTCTAATTCATAAGCGACCACAGGCGATATGCCATCGGCTTTGAAATACTCCAATGCTTCGATCAGACAATTGCGTGGCTCCCAAAAAGGTGAGTCGTCATTGTCAGAAACATAACGCACCATTACCTGTGCGCGCGGCTCTGACTCCCAGCTCACCCGATGTAGCGAGCCTGGGATCAGTTCAATCTCAGCATCAGGATCACCATCGGCCAAGCCATACCCCAAAGCATCAATGGCCTGTCCAATAACCGACATGAGTGGCATGCCGGCAGGAAACTTAAGGCCTTCGTCAGCAATCTTCATCAGTTCTTTAATCGGATAGCGTTTGCCAAAAAAGTTACCCGCTATGTCGAGGAGCAACAGGTCGACTTCCTCTACATCAGGGTTTTCCGCTATAAACTGGTTTATTTCAGACTGCATACAAGCCTTATTAGTCGCATCGGTGGCTATCAAGTCTATCCATTCACTTGACATTTAACAATGCCCCAACCAAAATGTGATCACAAAATTATTCCTACCATTTCAATCAACTGAAGGCTTTATGTCAAAACGTGATATCCCGATATCGTTACAGTCTGATTCACCCGAAGATTTAAGAAATCTGATCAATACTCATCATATCGATGAAGTGGAATGCACCATTTCAGATATTCATGGCGTCGCCCGTGGCAAGCTCATGCCAGCGAGTAAGTTTAGTGCGCTGAACTCCACCTTCCTGCCCTACAGTATTTTCTTTCAGAGTATTACCGGGGATTATTTCGAGTTTGACTCAGCCGAATACATGACTGAAGTTGACGTTAAGCTAGTGCCCGACTTTAGTACTTTACGATCTTTACCTTGGGCGCGCTCACCGAGTTTAATGGTGATTCATGATCTGTATTTTCAGGATGGGAGCCCAGTCGCCTGCTCACCGCGCCACGTGCTGCGACGCATTCTGGATTGTTATGCAAAAAAAGGCTGGAAGCCGGTGGTTGCCCCGGAAATAGAGTTTTACCTGACTGAAAAAAACGTTAATCCCGATGAGCCACTGAGGCCGCCAGTTGGCCGCTCCGGCCGCCAGAGCGTAGGCCGCCAGTCTTTCTCGATGATGGCGATTGACGAGTACGAACCGATCATCGAAGACATCTATCTATTTGCTGAAGCTCAGGGTTTGGAGATTGACACGCTGACTCAGGAAGGCGGCCCTGCTCAGCTTGAAATCAATATGGCCCATGGCGATCCTATGCTGATGGCCGATCAGGTGTTTGTGTTTAAACGACTGATCCGGGAAGCAGCCATGCGCCATGATTGCTACGCGACCTTCATGGCCAAGCCCATGAGCAGCCACCCTGGCAGCGCGATGCATATTCACCAAAGTGTGGTTGATACTAAAACGGGTAAGAATATTTTTAGCAATAAAGACGGAACGCCCAGTGACCTGTTTCATTATTTCATTGGCGGGCAGCAAAAGTATCTTGGGCCAGCAGCCTGCCTGTTGGCACCCTATGTTAACTCTTACCGTCGTTTTACCACGGAAGATTCTGCTCCAATTAATCTGAAATGGTCACGTGACAACCGCTCGGCTGGTTTACGGGTTCCCAGCAGTGGGCCTAACTCACGACGCGTTGAGAACCGTATCGCCGGCATGGACACCAATCCTTACCTGGCAATGGCTGGCAGCTTAGCAACAGGCTTCCTTGGAATGACCCAGCAAAATAACTGTCAGAAAGAGTTTAAGGGCGATGCGCATGAAGAGCCGTTTGGTTTGCCGCGGGGTCTGCTTGAGTCGCTGATTATGTTTGATAAAGCCCCTGAGCTTCAGGAACTGTTAGGCCAATCATTTTGTGATATCTACAAAGCCTTGAAGCAACATGAATTTAATGAACACATGATGGTAGTAAGCCCGTGGGAGCGTGAACACTTACTGCTGACCGTTTAGCGCTACCGACTGAACGGATACCAACAAAGGACATTGCCATGACCACTAATCCTCCAAAGCACGACAATAGTACGCAAGTACAGGATGCTGCCCATCACTTGCACCCTTTTACTGACACTAAAGAACTTAATCAAAAAGGGGCTCGTGTCATTACTAAGGGGCAAGGGGTTTACGTCTGGGATGATCAGGGCAATAAACTGCTCGACGGTATGGCAGGGCTTTGGTGTATGGCTGTTGGCTATGGGCGGGACGAAGTCGCCGATGCTGTCTCGGCACAAATGCGCGAATTGCCCTATTACAATACTTTTTTTCAAACAACCCACCAACCAGTGACAACGCTTGCTGCAAAGTTGGCAGAACTGTCGCCCGCGCATGTTAATCATACGTTTTTTACCAGCGGCGGCTCTGAGTCTAACGACACCGTCGTACGCATGGTAAGGCACTACTGGTCGGCACAGGGCAAGCCCGATAAGAAAATTATTGTTTCGCGCAAGAATGCTTATCACGGCTCAACGGTTGCCGGCGCAAGCTTGGGTGGCATGACCTATATGCATGAGCAAGGTGACCTGCCGATTGAAAATATTGTGCATATTAATCAACCCTATTGGTATGGTGAAGGCGGCGATTTAACCCCTGAAGAATTTGGCTTACAGCGTGCCCGTGAACTAGAAGCAATGATTCTGGAGAAAGGTGAAAATCGCATTGCCGCGTTTATTGCCGAGCCGATACAAGGTGCGGGTGGCGTCATCCCCCCACCGGATAGCTACTGGCCTGAGATTCAACGCATCTGTGATCAATATGAAATATTACTGGTGGCTGATGAAGTCATCACAGGTTTTGGACGCACTGGCGAGTGGTTTGCCAGTGAAAAGTACCGGATTAAGCCAGACATAATTTCTATCGCTAAAGCGCTAAGTTCGGGCTACCTACCCATTGGCGGCGTCATGCTGAGTGATCGTTTGGCGGATGTAATCATTAACGGTGGAGAGTTTGAGCACGGTTACACCTACTCAGGGCACCCGGCAACCTGCGCGGCGGCGCTGGCTGTATTGAATATCATGGAACGCGAAGATTTACCGAACTATGTTAAAAATGACATTGGCCCTTACTTTCAGGAGCGCTGGCTAGCACTCGGCGATCATCCTTTAATTGGTGAGTCGCGCATTGTGGGCTTGATGGGCGCTTTGGAGTTGACGCCTGACAAATCAACACGAGCACCGTTTGCAGTGAAGAAAGGCACCGTGGGTTTGATGTGCCGTGAGTTCTGTTTCAATAACGGCCTAATCATGCGCCATGTTGGCGATACGATGATTATTTCGCCGCCGCTGATACTGAGTCATGCGGAAGCCGATGAACTCATTGAAAAAGCCAGCAAAGTGCTGGATTTAACTTATGATGCGGCCAAGCAAGCAGGCTACCTCTAAACAATGACAACCGCTCAGAAAGGCTTTCTTTATAGCAATGACAAAGCGGGCCAATATCCTGACTCATACTATTTCGCCAGCGCTAATCAGGTCCCTGAGTTTCCTAAACAGCAGGGTTCTGAAAGCACTGATGTGTGTATTATCGGTGCAGGTTTTACCGGACTTTCAGCCGCACTGCATTTAGCACAAGCGGGCTATTCTGTAGTACTACTTGATGCCCATCGTGTCGGCTGGGGAGCCTCTGGTCGCAACGGTGGACAGCTTGGCAGTGACCCACGTAATGATCAGAACACATTGGAATCTCAATATGGGAAAGATGGGGCGCGAGCGCTGTGGAATATTGCACAGGATGCCAATCAACTTTGCCGCGACCTGATTAGC
>CALAJG010000002.1 GCA_937923375.1 uncultured Leucothrix sp. | reverse complement strand
CCGTCACCTTGCCCATTGAGATGTACAGCATGAAAACAGACGTTTGAAAGATATTTAAACCGATAATTTTTTTAATTAGGTGGTTGCTGGCAATAAGGATATAGAAGCCTGCCATCATTAGAAAAATGACGACCCAATAGTTGTAGAGTTCTAAAGAAATCATAAGTTCTTTTCACCCCGACTCACAAAGGCGAAAAACAGCAACATCATCGCTGTGGCAACGGTAAGTCCAACACCAAACTCAATCAGTAAGATACCTAAATGCTGGCCTGCCACACTGGTTTCACCCAAAACGCTGTAGTTCAAAAAACTGCCGCCTCTCAGCATGGTCCAAACGCCGGTTCCGCCGTAAATCAATACACCCGCCGCTGCCAAAATTTTCAGAACCTTGGGTGGCACCAGTCGCATGCCGTCGTATTGGCTAAAGGTTAAGGTATAAAGAATGATGGCGACAGAGAAAATCACACCCGCTTGAAAGCCACCACCTGGCCCAAAGTCGCCATGAAATTGAACATACAATGCAAAAAGAATTATAAAAGGAATCATGAATTTGGCCATGACTTGCAATATTGGGCGAGCAGGAGGTTCAATATAATTTGGTGCGACCTTGGGTACACGTACGCCAATCAGAGAGAGCACGCCGACCAATGCAGCAAACACCACGATGACTTCCCCCATCGTATCGTAACCCCGATAACTTGCCAGAACGGCAGTTACCATATTAGGAATACCTATTTCATGCGGAGAATCAATAATATAGCGTGGAGCAACATGTTGATGTATTGGTGCCGTGGAGTCAGTGAAACCCGGCATGTCCATCATACCGTAAACTAAAACGGCTCCGGTTACTGTGACAACCAGCAAGGGCACGTAGCGCCTTTTTTTAGACCGCGGTTTCATTTCATAGCCGGTGATACCGATAGTTGCCAGCATTAATACGGTTGAAATACCCGCGCCTACAGCCGCTTCTGTAAATGCTACATCTACGGCATCCAGTATTACAAAAATGTTTGCGGATAACAGGCTGTAAATACCTGAAAGCATGACGATGGCGAATAGGCTACGCAAGCGGACGATAGCTATCGTAGTGAGGACTAACATTGTCAGCAACACGATATCAATGAGTATGGTTATGTTGATGATTTCCCCCTGAGCGAGGACTGTTTTCTGGTTATGCCGAGCTTAGGTTTTAAGCCGGTTTGGTAAGCTGCGCGAACCAATGCATGACTGGCAACCGGACCGGTCAACCACAGCAGTGCAACCACAAAGATAAGCTTAACCGAAACCAAATTAAATCCTGATTGCAAGATCATACCCGCTGCGATAAAAAATACGCATAGCGTGTCGGTTACACTAGCGGCGTGCATGCGAGTGTAGAATTCTTTGAAACGAAAAATACCAATTGCTCCGCTCAAGCCTAAACCACATCCAATCAGCAAACAGATCCAGCTCAGGCCATCGATAATAATTTCCATGTCTAGTCCTTGCTGGTCGCCGTTGGCGGAGGATAGCGCTCAACAAACTTCAATACTGCAATCACCCCAATAAAGTTGATTAAAGCGTAGACCAAGGCAATATCTAAGAAGTCGGGACGTTCGGTTAAGAAACCATAGACGGCGATAAACAGTACAGTCTTGGTGCCAAACATATTTACCGCAAGGATTCGATCATAAATGGTAGGGCCTAAAAAAGCGCGCGCTAATGCAATGCCCATAATGACCAATATAGCCATGATTGTGACAGCGAACATCATGTGTCTGAACCTTCAAGCTTGTGAACACGACGACCCATTTCGCCGGTTTCAAGGTCAGCCATGCCTTCCTCAGTTAAAGCGTAAACCAATATTTCCTGATTCCTGACTTTGATGGTAACCGTACCGGGCGTAAGGGTGATAGAATTGGCGTAAACGGTACGGGCGATGCGTGATTCTGGCGCTACCTTGAGGGTTCTAATCAAAGGTGTAGTAGGGTATTTTTCGGGGAGCCAAATGCAGCGCAGCACCGCAATATTAGCCTTAATAATCTCGACAAACAGCCACGGCCAATAGGTTGGTTGCTTTAGCAATATACTTAAACCGCGATCCTGAAACGCATAGTCGCGTTCAATGCGCATTGCTAGCCAAGTGGATAAGGCGACTGAAGCTACGCCTAACCCCAAAATTAAGGGATTGTCCCAATAGCCTGACAAGAGCAGCCAGAATATGGAAAGCCCAATAATTAATAGATAGCGGTATGGCATTGTTATTCTCGTTCCCTTGGTGCCCGTGCGCAGTAGTTACTCTTTCTGCAATGCTTGAGTGTTTAACTATTGTTCGAAGTTCTTTTTCAGGTCGGGAATTTTAAGCGAGTCTGTAAAAAAATGATAGCGTCAGTTGAACAATTCCAAACCGGCACGGATTCTTAATAGGGTTGTGATGCCACAAAGCAGGGCAAAGCAGTAGGCTATGATACTGAAATACCCAGGGAGCAGACACATAAGGCCAAACACAACAATGGTCTCTGTGGCTTCGGTCAAGCCTCCCAGATAATAAAAACTTTTATCCGGAAACTCGGTGCTTTGCATCTGCCGCTTAGCCGCAATAGTGGCAAATGCCAGGAAGCTACAGCCGGTGCCGATAAAGGCATAGATTAGTACTGCTGCGGCTAAGGCGTTCGTCTGAGGATCCGCTATTGCAAAGGCAAGGGGTATAGAGGAGTAGAAGATAAAATCCAAAACGATATCAAGAAAGCCACCGCGATCTGTTGGCGTCGATAGGCGTGCCAACGTCCCATCAAGCCCATCCAGTAAGCGGTTGAGTATCATGCAGGCCAATGCTAGGTAGGTAAAATCCAAAATAATTAGCGGCACTGCCAGCATCCCAACTAAAAAACCAGCGACGGTGATTTGGTTGGCGGTAATATTCTTTGCCAACAGTAGCTTTGCAAGCTGTTGTAAGGAGCTTCGGGTTTTGTCCAGAATCTTGCTATCCAGCATTGCTTAATCCTTCGCAGTTGTGAGTGGATTCAGGGGCATGCAATTCCAGAACCCTCCCTCCCTCTGGAATGTCTTCAGCGTCATGGGTGACGAGCAAGGTTGGGATTTTACGCTCGCTAATCCTTTCATAGACAAAGCGGCGAAACTGTTGTCGCAAAGTGCTATCCAATTTGGAAAATGGCTCATCCATTAGCAAAGCATGGGGCTCTGCAATTAGTGCGCGCAGCAAACTGACCCGCGCGCGCTGCCCGCCGGATAAAGTTGCGGGGTCTCTATCATAAAAACCACTTAGCCCTGCGTTATTCAGTGATTCTTCGATTGATTGACGTCTCGCCAGTCGCCCCTTAATCTCGGCAGGTAGTGCATAGGCAAGATTGTCGCCGACAGTAAAATGCGGAAACAATAAGTCATCCTGAAATAAGATGCCGATACGGCGTTGCTCGGTAGGCAAAAGGTCGACTTGCTGATCACAAAGCCATGCTTTACCTTCAACCGTAAACATCGGCTGCGGTGCACCAATTAACCAGTTCAGCACGGTGGATTTACCCACCCCGGACACGCCCATTAAAGTCATTACCTGCCCTGGTTCTATATCAAAACTAAGCGGGCCGAGCAGGGGCGTGCCGTCTGCTTTTGTCAATTTAAGGTGTTTTATACTCAGTGTTCTCATTGATATCCTAGTCTTTGTCTGGCCCATGTCTATGTCTTGATCGTCATTTTGGTCGTTTTCGCGAGGGTTGCTTTAAATCACTTCAATCCTTGGCGATTTCTGGCGTACCAAGCGGTCAGGAAAATAGCAAGCATAAACGCGCATAGCGGTAATGCCGTTTGTAACAAACTTTGAACGGCCAGCACGCGGCGGTTACCGCCAGCACTAAGTGCCACGGCTTCGGTAGTGACTGTAGCAAAACGGCCGCCACCTGAGAACAAAGTGGGCAAGTATTGCGCGATGCTGACCGCAAAGCCAACCGCCATAGCCGCTAAAATTGGCCGGATAAGTAATGGCCATTTTACATTGAGGCATGCTTGAAAACGACTGTGTCCTAAAGCCTGTGCCGTATATAAATAGCGTGCGTCAAAACTATAATAGGGTCCAACCAATACCAGCAGCATATAAGGAAACGTCCAAGTCAAATGGCTCCAGATAACCCCGAATGCAGTACTGTCCAAATTAACCGCTAGCAATACGTGATAT
>CALAJG010000001.1 GCA_937923375.1 uncultured Leucothrix sp. | reverse complement strand
AGATTAAGTCCGTATTGAAACGCTATGAGTTGAAGCAATGAATATCTCAGGAACGATTGAAAACGACATTCAGGAGCATCTGACCAAAATTGAGCAGAAGCATGATGTCACCATTATCGCTGCAATAGAAAGTGGCAGTCGTGCTTGGGGCTTTCCATCACCTGACAGTGATTACGATGTGCGTTTTATCTATGCGCATCCCAAGGATTGGTATATCCAACTAGCTCGTGAACGTGATGTGATTGAAGTGCCGATTAATCCCGTGCTCGATATCAGTGGTTGGGATATTCGTAAAGCCATGAACCTTGCCAATAGCGGCAATGCGGTGGTTCAGGAGTGGTTGGTTTCGCCGATTGTTTATCGTCAGCACGACGTACTAGCGCCTTTGCTGCGGCAGGAAATCGCAGCGTCGTTTAATGCTAAAGCGACTTACCACCATTATTTTTCGATGGCCAAAGGTAAGTTGGGGGATGTTAGTGGTGATGAAGTCAAGCTCAAAAGGTTCTTTTACTTTGCGCGTGCCACGTTGAGCGCTCGCTGGATTGTTGAAAAACAGACGATGCCGCCAATTGAGTTCGGAAAATTGCTTGCTGGCTTAACTGTTGAATCGCAGGTGCTTAATGCTTTTACGCAATTGATTTATGCAAAAGCTCAGTTGGGTGAGGCGGAAGTGCTATCGCTTAATCCTGACTGCTTTGCATTTGTTATGAAGGCTTTTGTGCGCTTTACAGATGAGGATATTGAGCGCCTTGAACCTAAGCACCGAAGCTTGGACAGCAGCGATTTACGTCGACTGCTTGGGCATTTGTAATGAAGCAGTTTTCGATAGCATTGGCGTTGATTTTTATCACGGCTTTAGGGTTGCTGGTGCTGGCTGATAGGTTGCTACTGCTTGTTTTCTTGGGATTTGTTGGGATCAGTGTTGCGACGTATTTGGCGTATTGGTGGGATAAATCAGCGGCGCGAAACGGTCGTTGGCGAACACCGGAAAGCACTTTGCATATTTTGGCTTTGGCGGGTGGTTGGCCCGGTGCATTGATTGCGCAGCAAGTGTTGCGGCATAAGACGCAGAAGCGTGCTTTTCGACTGGTGTTTTGGTTGACTGTTTTAGTCAATATGGCAGTGTTGGTTTGGGTGATTAGTCAGAGGTAAAAAACCGTTGCTATGTTTGATACTGCTTAGGTAGATTGACAACGACTAGCGTTCCTTGACCTTTCTCGCTGGAAATTTTAAGAATTCCTTCATGCGCTTCCACTATCAACTTCACCAAATACAAGCCCAGTCCAAACCCACCCGTTTTACGCTGCCTCGACGCATCCACCCGATAAAACGGCTCAGTAATACTCGGTAAATGCTCTGCCGGAATCCCCGCTCCGAAATCCTCAATCTCAAGCAAGACATGGCTGTCAGTCATCACGGTAGCTAAGCGTACAGCGGGCGAATCTTCACCATTATGCTTAAACGCATTTTCCAATAAGTTTTTAGTCACCAATCTCAAACGGGTAGGGTCAAGCTGTTGTAGCGGTGGCTCATCTAACAGCGTTATATCAATCGGTTGGTCAGGAAAGTACTCATCAACCACCGACATCACAATTTCATTGAGCGTAACATCGACTTTCTGCAGGCTTTGGTGGCGGCCGTTTAGGCGTTCGGCCTCCAATAGCTCAGTAATCATCGCTTCCATTTCATTCAAGTCGCGGGCGATATTTTCCTGATTAGCTGAGGGTTCTAATAACGCCGCAGAGACCTTAGCACGTGTTAATGGGCTGCGTAGCTCATGACTTATGGCCAATAGCAACTCGCGCTTGGCTTCCAACATTTGTTCAATGTCACCAGCCATATCATTGATGCTGCCAGCCAGTTCGCCTAGCTCGTCATCTTTTTTAACGTCTATTCTGTGGGTGAGGTCGCCGCTACCAATCGTTTGGACACCTGACTGGATAGTTTGAATCGGACGAAAAAGCCTCCGTATAAACCAATAAAGCGCGCCTAGTATAGTTAACAGCACGCCTAAAACAAACAGCATGGCTAGGCCAGGTCGCCGCTTGCCTTTAAACGTGTTACTCCAAATAATTGTTTCGTAGTCACCACTGTTTAAGGTCTCACGAATGACTATCGTGGTTTGTCCGCGGTCATAGCCAACCTGAATGTTCTGAGCTGGATTATCATTGTGTCGATAGCGATGTAAATGACCCATGTCCGGAGGGTTTAGATTAGAAGTCCAATCGCCACTTGGCCCTCTAATCATAATCTCGATAGGCAATTTATTGACGAGTGCTTTAGCTCGCTCAATATCTGGGGGAGAGCCAAGGTCCTCCTGAACATAACTCAAGTACTGATGGGCATGCGGGGCAACTTCTTCGGCAAGGTGCCGACTAATTAACATACCAATCATGCTCTGAAACAATATGATAATGATGACACCTGCGGCCATAAACATCAGCAATAGACGCATCGATAGCGAGTGGCGAATTTTCTTGAGCAACGTTTTCATGCTTCGGCTGCTACAAAGCGATAGCCGCTTCCCCATACTGTTTGAATACAGCTGAGCGGTTTGAGTTTTTGGCGCAAACGGCTGATAAGTATGTCGACCGATCGAGTAAATAACTCTGCATCGATCCCGCGCAGTGCATTGAGTATATCGTCGCGACTGAAGGCTTTTTCGGGAGACTGTGCAAATAGCAATAGCATCCCGTATTCACTGGTGGTGAGGTCGATTACTTTACCATCGATCTGAACGATATGCCGTTCGTCATCGATCCTAAGTCGCGAAAATTGCAGAAGCTGATCATTGCCTGATTCGGTGGCAATTGCGGCTGGCTGAGTACGACGTAATACATTATGAATTCTCGCTACCAACTCGCGCGGCTCGAACGGTTTAGACAGGTAATCATCTGCACCTAGCTCTAAGCCAATCACCCGATCCATGACTTCCCCTCGGGCGGTTAACATCAGTACTGGTAGGGTATTGAACTTAGGGTCGCGGCGGATCAAACGGCAGACCTCGAGCCCATCCATATCTGGCAACATTACATCAAGTATCACTAAAGAAATGGGATCTGCATCGCTCTGTCGTAAACGATGCAGTCCTCTGTCAGGGTGGGTTTCATTAATTAGATTCAAATCGTAGCGGGCAAAATACTCTTGTAGCGGGCCAGCTAGTTGCTCGTCATCGTCAATTAATAAAACCGTTTGTCCCATGGTTATAGCCTGTTGCTTGTAATGCGATTAATGCCTGCCGTGATGACGGCCCATTCTACCGGAAAATTGTTCGATCATTTCCATCATTTCAGCGCGCTGGGCGTCACTAAGTGAGTCGGTGAATTCGGCAATCTTTCCGATCATTTCGGGGGCATTGTCACGCATTGTCTGCATCTTCTCATCGATCATGCTCATGACTTGCGCTTGATCAAGCGTAGGGGACTTTAGCATTTCAATCATTTTTTCCTTGCCAGCCTTGTGGTCGTGAGAATCATGCTTGGCCTTAGCGTAGCTCTGAATGTCTTTAAGACGGTCAACCTGTTCAGTACTGAGGTCGAGCTCTTTTTCCAGCTTGTAGATCATGAAATCACCTTTCATGCCCTTCATAAAGTTTTTGCCAGCGAAAGCACCCGCTCCGATAAGAATACCTAAGCTTGCAACCGTGCCAATAACAATTTTTGTAACCTTTTTCATGTCTATCTCCTGATAAAATAAATGCCTGATGATGTTGGCATGTGCTCATAGTAGAGATAGAGGCTGAAATGAAGATCTCAGAAATGTAACAATGTGTAACAAAGACTAGGGAGGCTAACAAATTTGTAATGGCCAAGAGGTGATTAACACCGATATTCTGAAAATATTCCTATAGTATAAGCCCAATCGGTAAGGTTATTGCCTATTTCCAAGCGAGAAGCAAACTGCTAGAGTACGATTATAAGCTTGATCAGAGATTTTTATGAAGCGGCTAAAAATGGGGACAAAATTACTGTTAACAGTTGTCTTGTGGGGTGTTTTTACATCGGGTATTGCTGCGCCTGTTGAAAACTCAGTCATGGTAGAAATAGATACTGTCAATATGACTGAGGATAAAGTTGAAAATGTCATCGCTGAGCCTATTGAGATCTTATTAGGATCCTTAGACGACGTGTTTATGGTTTCTGCAAAATATAGTAAAAATAAAGCAGTCATCAATGTGAAGTTTTCAGAATCTTCTGATAAATCAGATGCCTTAGTGTCCAAAGTCAAAGCAACTATCGATAGCTACATGGATAAACTGCCCGATAGCATCGAAAGTATTTCGGTTAGTCTGGGAGAACCCTCGGAGCCTGTGGGTTCTAATGTAAAACAGGATGCACCTGAGCTTCCAGACCAAGAGCAAAAAGACGATAGTGCTGCCACACCCAAAAACAAAACGGAAGCTGCTGTGACTTCCATTGACAGCGATTCTGCGATTCAGGATAAAACCGGTGTAATTAAAAGCGTTGGCAAACGCAGTATGGTCGGACGTTATCTAGGGAGTATTGAAAGCTCGAATGAATTCTTGCCGATTATTACTACTTTAGTTCCGGTAGGCAAAGATGGCGATAATGTGGCGGTAGGCAAGTACTTTATGAGCGAAAGTGACTCGATTGTGAAGGGAGAGTTGTCTGCTTGCTACCAGAATTTAGGTAATGTTCTGACCTGCCAGTGGCGAGATAAATACGGAAAGGGTGGCGTAGATTTAATATTTACTCCAGATTATGCATCGTTCAATGGTCGATGGAGCGTCACCGGCCAGGAAGGTGCTTATAAATGGTCTGGTATTAAAGTAAAAGACGCTGAGTAAACTCACTCAGTATCTCCTATCTATATTTAGTTAAAGCTAAATCGGGATCTGTTTTTCAGAAAACCCAATATCCCAGTAAAGCCCCGTCATCATCTCTAAGCCTTCACGTAATACAGACTTCAATGCATGTTCATTGGGCGCATGTTGAGAGCAGCCAGGGTAGGAATGCGGAATCCAAACCGTCGGCAGTCCCAGTACATCTGAAAAGGCATCATTAGGAATAGTGCCGCCAAGGTTGGGCAAACGTACCGGTGCTTGGCCAATGCTGTCTTCAATCGACTCCGCTACAAAATTCACCCAAGGATGCGTCGGATCCATGCGTGTTGCTTTGAATAGCTCAGAACCTTCTTGCTCGATTTCAATATCCTCAAAACCTCGCTCATCTAAATGGCGGCGTAATTGCCCCAGTATTTCGTCAGGCTCATAGCCCACGATATACCGCAACTGGCATAGGGCATTGGCTTCACCATGAATGGCATTCACCGGCTTGAAAGGATTACCGCAGGATAGGGTCAAAACAGCAAAACTATTACAACCGTATAAACGCTCTGCGGGCGTTAGGCCCGGCTCACCCCATGCCTCATCGACAATCACACCTTCCTCTGGCCCACCGACAGGACAGTCGTTTAATGCTTCACGGATTACTTTAGGAACAGCTGTTGGCTGCCATTCTTTGACCAGTAGCTTACCATTGGCGTCAGTAATGGTAGAAACTGCCTGTGCAATGCGAATACCGGGATCTTTAACCACGCCGCCCCAATTTCCAGAGTGCACGCCACCGTCACGATATTTAGCTTTTAGGTAAAAGTTGAGGCCGCCGCGCGAGCCCATAAACAGGGAGGAGCGGTCGGTACGTAAGCGCGGCCCATCTGAGGCTAGTAAGACATCGGATTTAAGCAGTTCACGCTTTTCTGCGCAAAACTCTCTTAAGCCAGGCGAACCCACTTCCTCACCCATCTCAATAAGCAGTTTGACATTAAAGCCTAGCTTGCCTTGGGCTTGCAGCAAGCAGGATAGGGCAGACAGTGCGATCCAATGTTGGCCTTTATTGTCGGCAGTGCCCCTGCCATACCAACGATTCCCTTCTTCGGTAACTGCCCAAGGATTCATGTCGTTTTGCCACTTACCTTCCATTCCAAAAACAACATCGCCATGTCCGTAAATCAAAACATTTGTTAGGCCAGCGTGTTCGAAACGCTCAGCGATCATAAACGGCGGGCCGCCTTCCACTGGGTTATCATAAACAGTTGAGGTGAAGCCCATTGGCTCGATGATTTTAGGTATCGCAGTACCAATATAATCATAAAGTCGAGGCATTTTCTCAGGATCCTGGCATTCCGTTTGAATACCAATCAGCGTATTCAAGCCTTCAAGGAAATGCCCTTCATCAAAGAAATCACGGGCGCGCTGGATGGTTTTTTCTTTTGACATGTGGAGATAATTTACTGAATAAGTTAATGAATCCTAAGTAATATTGGCCTGATAAGCCAGCTTCCTTTAGTATAGGTAGCCTCAAACATCTCTTGGAGGAGTTCAACTTGAAAACCAGAACAGTTCTTGCAGCTGCGATCATCGCGGCATCCCTAACATCTGTAGCTCAAGCGCAAACGCTGCGTTGGGCTTACTCAGGTGACTCGTTAACACTAGATCCTCATGCTCAAAATGAAGGGGCAACTCACACCGTTGCTCACCAGATGTATGAGCCACTATTGCATCGTGATATGGAAGGAAAAATCACGCCTGCACTAGCAACGTCTTGGGCTGCACTGCCTGATAATGCGAATGTTTGGCGTTTCAACTTACGCAAAGGCGTCAAGTACCACGGTGGAGAAGACTTCACGGCTGATGACGTTGTATTTAGCTTAAATCGCGCTAAGATGGAAACGGCTGATGTAAAAGGTTTGCTAACGTCTATTAAAGAAGTGCGTAAGGTTGATGATCACACTGTCGATGTCGAGACTAATGGTCCTAACCCCTTGCTAGCCAACAATTTGACCAATCTATTTATGATGGATGAAGGTTGGACGAAAGCGAACAAGAGTGAAGTACCACAGGATTTTGCTAACGGCGAAACTAGCTATGCATCAGCTAATGCTAACGGTACTGGCGCTTATATGCTGGTATCACGCAAGCCAGACGAAAAGACGGTCATGAAAGCCAACCCTAACTATTGGGGTAAAGGCACTTTCCCGTTAGAAGTCACCGAAATTATTTACACACCTATTCAATCAGCAGCAACGCGTGTTGCCGCACTGCTTTCTGGTGAGGTTGACTTTGTACAGGATGCACCGGTACAAGATTTAGGTCGCGTTGCTAAGCAAGACGGCTTGAAGGTTGTAACTGCTGCGCAAAACCGCGTTATTTTCTTCGGTATGCAGCAAGGAAAAGCAGACCTAGAAACGGACTCAGTTGAAGGTAAGAACCCATTCGCTGAAAAGAAAGTCCGTCAAGCGATGAACATGGCGATTAATCGTGAAGCGATCAAAAAAGTCGTTATGCGTGATCAGTCATCACCAACCGGCGTTATCATGCCTCCGTTTGTAAACGGTTGGACTGAAGCGCTAGATACCGTTCCTGAGACTGACGTCGAAAAAGCTAAGGCACTCATGGCTGAAGCAGGTTACGGCGATGGTTTCTCAATTACCTTGAACTGCCCGAATGACCGTTACATCAACGATGAAGCGATCTGTCAGGCGGCTGTTGGTATGTTCGGAAAGATTGGTATCAAGGTTAATCTTGATGCGAAGCCAAAAGCGCAGCATTTCCCACTAATTCAGAAGCGTACATCTGAGTTTTATATGTTGGGTTGGGGTGTACCTACCTTTGACTCGCACTATGTCTTTAACTACCTAGCGCATACCGATGCAGATGATCGTGGTAGCTGGAA